>DAITPV010000121.1:0-6449 GCA_036833435.1 Actinomycetota bacterium
ACCCCCCTGCCACCGTGGCCACCGCCGGCACCAGGAGGAACAGGAGGTAGCCGAGTGGCGCGGGATCCAGCTCGAAGGGCAATGCGTCGCAGCGGGAGAGCCCCCCGGTCTCCAGGGGTTCGGAGGCCAGTCCCCGGGGGAATCGCCCGTACGAGATCACCGGGCACGAGAGCCCCGGGGTCTCCACGTCGACACCGCCTCCCATGGCCGCCACGGCAGCCGCGGTCCCGGCGTTGGGGAGGAACAGCACGGTGGAGGCCACGGCGGTCCCCGGGTTCGCCACCCGCGTGGCGGCGTCCAGGACCGCTCGAGTCTGGCGGGGGTGGAGACCCGCAACCACCAGGACCCCGACCGTCCCCAGGAGGACGACACCCCACAGCATCCGCCACCCCCCAGCCAGCGGCCCCCGGAGCCACCCAAGGGTTCCGGTGAACGCCGTCGCCCCGGCCGAGGCCAACCCCCCGGCGGCTCCCGCGCCCGCGGCCAGCAGAAGGGGCCACAGGAAGGCTCCGATCAGCGAGGGCTGCAGCGAGGCGCCTTCCGAGCCCCCCAGTCCCGCAGCACCGGCGGGCACCGATGCCAGCAGCGAGATGGCCACCGCCAGCAGGGCGTACACGGGGGCCACCTTGGCGCCGTGAAGCGCCCGGGCCAGGGGAGACCCCTCGGTCTCACCGGCCACCGTGGCTCCGCCCCGGTACAGGAGCCACAACGCCACCGCCGTGCCTCCCAGCAGGGCTCCGGTGATGGACACGGAGACCTCGAACCCCAGCAGGGACCCCGGCCCGGGAAGGGGGAGCTCGACCTCGATGGGGACTCGATGGAACAGCGCGAACACCAGGGCCCCCGCTCGGGGGATCCGGAGCACGGACCCGCCCTCCGTGGCGAACCGCAAGGCCGCCACCGCCACCCCCAGGCCAACGGTGGCCAGGAACGCGATCCCCGCGCGGGCGATGGCCGGACGCCATCCCGCGGTCAGTTGGGTCCAGAGCGGCGATCCAGGGCGACCCTCGAAGGGCCCGCCGGTCACGACACGGCGGCCTGAGCCAGCTCGGCGACCTCGGTGGGGCTCTTGCCCACCTTGACCCCGACGGCCTCGAACGCCTCGGCCTTGGCCTGGGCGGTGCCCTTCGAGCCGGTAATGATGGCTCCTGCGTGGCCCATCCGCTTGCCCGGAGGAGCGGTGAATCCGGCCACGTAGGCCACCACCGGCTTGGTGACGTGCTCGTCGATGTACCTGGCGGCTTGCTCCTCGTCGTTGCCGCCGATCTCCCCGATCAGGACCACCACCCGGGTCTGCGGGTCCTGCTCGAACAGGGACAGCGCCGTGATGAAGTTCGTCCCGATGATCGGGTCTCCGCCGATGCCGATGCACGTGGACTGCCCCACCCCTTGCTGGGTGAGGTCGTTCATCACCTGATAGGTGAGGGTCCCGGACCGCGACACCAGCCCCACCGGGCCCTCGGTGCAGATCTCTCCGGGGATGATCCCCATGTTCGCCTTGCCGGGTGAGATCAGGCCGGGGCAGTTGGGCCCGATCAGGATGTGATCCCTGCCGCGCAGGTAGTTGTAGGCCCGGGCCATGTCGAGGATGGGGATGCCTTCGGTGACGCACACGATCAGCCTGACCCCGGCATCCGCGGCCTCCAAGATGGCGTCCGCGGAGAACGGGGCGGGGACGAACACCAGCGAGGCGTCCGCTTCGGTCTCCGCGACGGCCTGAGCCACGGTGTCGAACACCGGGATCCCCTCCACGTCCTGGCCACCCTTGCCGGGAGTCACTCCGGCCACCACCTGCGTGCCGTACGAGCGGTTGCGAAGGGTGTGGAACGCTCCCTCCTTCCCGGTGATCCCCTGGACCAGGACCCTGGTCTCGCGGTCGAGGAGGACGGCCACTATCCGCTCCTCGTCAGCTCGACGGCCTTCGAGGCGCCCTCGAGCATGGTTGCCGCCGGCACGATCCGGTCGTGTCCGGCGTCGGCCAGGATCTTCCGACCCTCCTCGGCGTTGGTCCCGTCCAGGCGAACCACGATGGGGACCCGGGCATCCACCCGCTCCAGCGCCTCCAGGATGCCCTTGGCCACCAGCTCGCCGCGGGTGATGCCCCCGAAGATGTTGACCAGCACGGACCGCACCGCAGGATCCGACAGGATGACCTCCAGCGACGTGGCCATCAGGTCGGCGCTGGCGCCGCCCCCCACGTCCAGGAAGTTCGCCGCTCTCCCGCCGGCCTGTTGCACCACGTCGAGCGTGGCCATCACCAGGCCGGCGCCGTTCCCGATGATCCCTACCTCGCCGTCGAGCTTCACGTACTGGAGCCCTTTCTCCCGGGCTCGGGCCTCGGTGGGGTCCAGGCTGAAGGCCTTGGCCAGCTCGGCCAGGTCCGGGTGGCGGTACAGGGCGTTGTCGTCCAGGGTCACCTTGGCATCAAGGGGGACCAGCCTCCCGTCGCCCAGCACGGCCAGCGGGTTCACCTCCACCAGGGTGGCGTCCACGTCGAGCAGCAGCTCGTACAGCTTGGACAGGAGAGCCGCCGCCGACTTCCGGACCTCCTCCGGATAGGCCCCCACCAGGAGCAGGGCGTGGAACGGCTTGAGCCCCAGCAACGGGTCGATCGGTGCCCGGCGGATGGCGTCCGGGCTGTGGGCCGCGACCTCCTCGATGTCCACGCCCCCCTCCGTCGCGGTCATGGCCACGTACCGCTTCTCCGCCCGATCCAGGGTGATGGCCAGGTAGAACTCCTGCTGGATGTCCACGGCCCGTTCCAGGAGGACCCGGGTGACCGGCATCCCCGCGAACCCGTCCTCGAGCATCTTTCGCGTGGCGCGTTCGGCGTCGGCGGGCGTCTCGGCCAGGACGATGCCGCCTCCCTTGCCCCGGCCGCCGACCTGGACCTGGACCTTCACGGCCACCCGGCCCAGACGCCCCGCGGCAGCCCGGGCCTCCGCGGGCGAGGTGACTACCTCCCGCGGTACGAGCGGGATCCCGTACCGCTGGAACAGGTCCTTCCCCTGGTACTCGTAGAGATCCATGGGCTACGCGTTCCCCAGGCGGGTCTGGAGCCAGGAAACGATCTCGGCGGTGGGAGCTCCCGGCGTGAAGATCTTCTCGATGCCCGCCTCCTCGAGCCGGGGGATGTCCTCCTTGGGGATGATCCCGCCACCGAACACCACCACATCGGTGGCGCCTCGCTCGCGGAGCATCTTCACCACCTTTGGGAACAGGGTCATGTGGGCTCCCGAATGGATCGACAAGCCCACGGCATCGGCGTCTTCCTGGAGCGCGGCCTCCGCGATCTGCTCGGGCGTCTGATGGAGCCCGGTGTAGATCACCTCGTAGCCCGCGTCCCTCAGCGCGCGGGAGACCACCTTGGCTCCCCGGTCGTGGCCGTCGAGTCCCGGCTTGGCGATCACGATGCGATGGGGCACGGCAGCGCAGTCTACCCGCTTGGCCGGGGGCCCCGGCGACCGGTGATAATGGGGACATGCCGTCTCGGGTCCGCCTTCGCGCGCCCGGAGTGAAGACCGGTTCGACGATCGGGCCCCTGGGCCCGTTCCGGGGGACGCTGGGTATCCAGTGGGTGATCGGCTCGATCGCCGTGGGCCTGATCATCCTCCTGGTGGTCACGCTCCTGCTGTTCAAGCGCCCCGGTCCCCCGTACGAGCCCGTCGGCACCATCGACACCGTGGCCCCCAGCACGGCCCGCGAGGTGCTGGCCGGGGTGTTCCTGGGCCGGACCGCCGACGGAGAGCCGTACGCGGTTGCCGAGCCGCCCAACTGCTTGCTGGAGGTGCTCGGCGACCGGTACGCCGACTGCAAGGGCCGCCAATACGAGCTCGACGGGACGCCGGTGGCCGGCGAGCGCGGCGGCCTGGTCACGCTGCCGATCGAGATCCACTGGGGCGACGTGTACGTCGACCCCACCGCCGCTCCGTAGGGTCAGCCCACCTTCTTGAGGGGGGCGTAGGCGAGGAGCAGCCGCTTCTCCCCTTCGTCCTCGAATCGGACCAGCGCCTCGGCGTCGTGGCCCTGGCCGGAGACCGTGATCACCACCCCTTCGCCGAACCGGTCGTGGAGCACGGTGTCGCCCGAGGACACGTCGGGAGGCGGGCCCGCGGGGAACGCAGGGGCGTCCTCGGTCCTGTCCCCCTCACGCTCGAGGTCCTCCAGCAGCTCGGGAGGGATCTCGTTAAGGAACCGGGAGGGGGGGTTGTACGAAGACGCTCCGAACAGGGAGCGGCTCCACGCGTGGGTGATGTACAGGCGGCGGCGGGCCCGGGTGATCCCCACATACGCGAGGCGCCGTTCCTCCTCGAGCTGGTCCGGGTCGGTCATCGACCGGAAGTGCGGGAACACGCCGTCCTCCATCCCCGCGATGAACACCACGTCGAACTCCAGTCCCTTGGCGTTGTGGAGGGTCATGAGGGTCACGGTGGACGCCGCCTCGTCGTACTCGTCCTGCTCGCTGACCAGGGCCACCTGCTCGAGGAACTCGGGGAGGCCCTGGTCGGAGAAGCGAGCTTCGAACTCCGCGCCCACGCCCACGAGCTCCTTGAGGTTCTCCTTCCTGGTCTCCGCCTCCACGGTCCGCTGGGCGTCGAGCTCGGCCCAGTAGCCCGTCTCGGTGAACGACGCCTCGATCATCCGGGAGGGACGGGGATCATCCCGGAGGATCGATGACAGCCGGTCCATAACCTCCACGAACCCGGACACGGCACCGGTGGCCCGCGGAGACAGCACGGCGATCTCGCCGACTCGCCGGCAGGCTTCCAGCAGCGTGATCTCCTCGTCGCGAGCGAAGGCCTCGACGGCAGCCACGGTCTGGTCCCCGATCCCCCGCTTCGGGGTGTTGATCACCCGGCGGACCGACACGGCGTCCTGCGGGTTCACCAGGACGCGCAGGTACGCCAGGACGTCCTTGACCTCCCGGCGCTCGTAGAACCGAACTCCCCCAACCACGCGGTACGGGATCCCGGCTTTCATGAACACGTCCTCGACCACCCGAGACTGTGCGTTGGTCCGATAGAACACGGCCAGGTCTCCGTACCGGTGCTCGGCCTCGTCGTTGACCAGCCGCTCGACCTGCTGAGCGATGAACCAGGCCTCGTCGTGCTCGTCCTCGGCCCGGTACCGGGTCACCGGCGATCCGTGCTCGGAGTCCGTCCACAGGTTCTTGGGCTTGCGCTGGAGGTTGTGCTCGATCAGCGCATTGGCCACTTCCAGGATGGTCCGCGTGGATCGGTAGTTCTGATCGAGGATGAACTCGGCGGCATCGGGATAGTCGTTCTCGAAGTCGAGGAGGTTCTGGATGGTGGCCCCTCTCCACGAGTAGATCCCCTGGTCCGCGTCCCCGACCACGCACACGTTGCGGTGCTTGGCGGCGAGCTGGTTGACCAGGTGGTATTGGGCCCGGTTGGTGTCCTGGTACTCGTCGATGTGGATGTACCGGAATCGCTCCTGGTAGTGCTCCAGGACCGGGGGATGCTCCCGGAACAGCTTCACGGCTCGGAGGATCAGGTCGTCGAAGTCGACCGCTCCGGCCGCCGCCAGCCGCCGTTCGTACTCGAGGTACGCCTCGGCGACCTGGCGCTCGTACCAGTTCCCCGCCGCCTCGGCGAACTCTCGGGCCGACAGGAGGTTGTCCTTGGCCTTGCCGATCGCCGCCCCAACCGCCCTGGGGTGGAACCGCTTGGGATCCACTCCCACGGCTTCCAGGGCCATCTTGATGACCCGCTCGGAGTCGGCCTCGTCGTAGATGGTGAAGTGGGACGGGAGGCCCAGGAGCTCGTGCTCGCGGCGGAGGATCCGGGCGCACGCCGAGTGGAACGTGAGGATCCACATGGCCTTCGAAACCCTCGACCCCAGCAGGGACTCGATGCGCTCGCGCATCTCCTGTGCGGCCTTGTTGGTGAACGTGATCGCCAGGACGGCCCCCGGCGGGACCTGTCGCTCCCGGATCAGGTAGGCGATCCGGTGCGTCAGGATCCTGGTCTTCCCCGAGCCCGCGCCGGCCACGATGAGGACGGGGCCATCGGTGTGAAGGACGGCCTCGCGCTGAACCGGGTTGAGCGGAGCCAGGAGGGGGGAATCGGCCACGGCTTCGATTGTACGGCCGGGCCCATCCCTCCCCCGCGTATCCTCGGCGGGTGGCCAGGCCTTCGGCGACCCGGGTTTCGTTCCTGGTGGCCGCCGGCGTCGGGGCGGCTGCCGGAGCGATGTCCGGGCTCTTCGGGGTGGGGGGTGGGATCCTCATCGTTCCCGGGCTGGTGATCCTCGGCGGGATGGCCCAGCGAACGGCACACGCCACCTCCCTGGCCGCCATCGTCCCCATCGCCGTGGCAGGAGCGCTGGGCTACGCGATCGAAGGTGCCGTCGACTGGATGGCGGCCCTCCTGCTGACCGCGGGGGCGGCCGTGGGCACCGTTGCCGGCACCCGAGCGCTCCGCCGGCTG
>DAITPV010000122.1:0-6373 GCA_036833435.1 Actinomycetota bacterium
CGGCGGCCTCGGCGGTGACCCGCCGGATCCACAGCGGATCCCGCCGGGGTGCTCGTTCCATCCCCGGTGCCCGGCCCGGTTCGAGCCGTGCGACCGCGTGGATCCTCCCCTGTACGAGGCGGGCGAGGGGCGGCGGGCGGCGTGCCTGCTGCACGACCCGACCATGGCCAAGGAGACGGTATGAGCGTTCAGGCGGGGGTCGACCCGATCCTCGAGGTTCGGGATCTCCACGTCAGGTTCGCCCCCCGAGGAGGGCTGGGGGCGGGACTCCTCGGCCGGAAGGGGAACGAGGCTCGGGCGGTGGACGGCGTGGACCTGGCCATCGCTCCCGGAGAGATCGTGGCCCTGGCGGGGGAGTCCGGGTGCGGGAAGACCACGCTGGCCCGGACCATCCTCGGGTTGGAGCGGCCGCGGGACGGCAGCATCCTGTTCGAGGGGCAGCCGATCCGCGCCGGCGGGCTTCGGGCATACCGCCGCCGCGTGCAGATGGTCTTCCAGGACCCCGCCGGGTCTCTCAACCCACGACAGACGATCTACGAGTCGGTGGCCGAGGGTCTCCGGGTCCACGGACTGCACGAGGACGAGGAGCGGCGGGTGGGGGAGGCGCTGACCGCGGCCGGCCTCCGGCCGCCGGAACGGTTCTTCCTCCTATACCCCCACGAGCTGTCGGGAGGCCAGCGGCAGCGCGTGGTGATCGCCGGAGCCTTGGTGCTGGAGCCGCGAGTCATCGTGGCCGACGAGCCGGTGTCTATGCTGGACGCCTCGGTGAAGGGGGAGATCCTGTCGCTCCTTCTCCGGCTCCGCGACGAACGTGGGCTCGCGATGCTGATCGTGACCCACGATCTCGGGGTGGCCTGGACGGTGGCGGATCGGGTGGCAGTCATGTACCTGGGGAAGATCGTGGAGGTGGGCCCCACGGAGGACGTGCTCACCCGGCCGCTGCACCCCTACACCCGGGCCCTCCTGGAGGTCGCTCCCGGGGGCGACGGTGCTCCGGGGGCCATCCTGGGCGGGGAGCCGCCGGATCCCACCAGGATCCCTCCCGGATGCCGGTTCCACCCCCGGTGCCCGGAGGTCGCCTCCGGCCGGGCCGCGGCGGTCGGACAGGAAGAGCGATGCCGCGCCGAGATCCCCGCCCTACGAGAGCTCAAGCGGGGCCACTTCGCCGCGTGTCACCTCGCGTGACCGCTAGCTTCCGTACCCGCCGTTGCTGAAGAAAATGAAATACACGAGGGCGTACACCGCCCCGCCGACCACCACGTAGATCAGCAGCCACTTCAGCCAGTTGCTGCGATACCCTCCGCCCGACTCGGGCGGCTCCGGCTTGGGATCTGCCATCGCTCCCTCCCCTGTCCGTTTCAGCATAGGCACGCCGCCGGAGCCCGGCAAGGAATTCAGCGACGGACGTCCAGCACGCACAGATCGGCCCGTTCCCCGGCCAGGACGGTGTGGGCCTGGCCGGTGGTGGTGATCCCCCCGCCGGCCACCGTGGTGATTCGCGCTTCGTTGCGGATCCGGTCGGCGTACGGCACCAGGAATCCCGCGCCGTACCGCGGCCGGCCGCCGGGGACGGTCTGTCCGGCCACGGGGAAGATCAGGTCGCACCCGGCTTCTCGGAGCGCCGATGCCAGGGCCACCGCGTCGTCCGGTGTCCATCCGCCGGGGGCCCAGTCGTCCGCCGGGATCACCGCCCCGAGCGGCCGATCGTCCGGCCAGGCCTCCCGGACCGACGTGAAGACCTCGAGCGGGTAGGCCATCCGGTGTTCCAGGGAACCGCCGTGAGCGTCGGGTCGCTGGTTGGTGAGTGGGGACAGGAACGAGGCCAGGAGGTACCCGTGACCCATGTGGACCACGAGAACGTCGGCTCCGGCAGCCGCCGCGCGCTGTGCCGCGGCCGCGAATGCGTCCCGGACCCGCGACAGGTCGGCGTCCAGCATCTCCGTGGGGACCTGGCTCCCCGCCGAGTACGGCACCGGTGAGGCCGAGAGCACCGGCCATCCTCCATCCCGAAGCGGCCGATCGAGCCCCATGCTCGGGGGCCGGGTCGATCCTCGCCGGCCGGCGTGCCCGATGGGGATGGCCACGCGGCCGCCCGCTCGATGGGCCTCGTCCACCCGGACTCGCCAGGCGTCGGTGTGCTCGTCCGTGTGCAGGCCCGGGGAGTCGGGGGAGACGCGGCCCTCGGCCGAGACCGCGGCCGCCTCCATGACCACCAGTCCCGCGCCGGATCCGGCCGGCGCATCGCGATCCCCTGGCCGGGCCACCGCCACGGCCCGGTTGGAGAGCTCCAGGCGTCCCAGCGTGAACGGCGTGAACAGGGGCGGCGGAGCCAGGGGAGCTCCGGCGAACCAGCGATCGACCCGATCCACGTACTCCGGGTCGCGGAGCCGGAGCATGGGATGGTCGATCCGTCCGCTCCGGGTGAGGAGGTGGAAGGCGAACGGCATCGGTTCCAGGTGCAGGTAGCGGCTGGTGTGCTCGAAGTAGGAGCGGCTCTCGGCCGCGGCGTCCTGGAACCGCTGCACCACGGGCTTGCGCTCCTGCTCGTAGTCGGCCAGGGCCGTCTCGATGTCCTCGCCGTGGCGCTCCACCGCCCGAGCCAGCGCGATGGCGTCCTCCATGGCCAGCTTGGTCCCCGACCCGATGGTGAAGTGGGCCGTGTGAGCCGCGTCGCCCAGGAGGGCGATGGAGCCGTGGCGCCACGTCCGGTTGCGAACCGTGGCGAAGGCGATCCACGCCGAGCGGTTCGACAGCAGGGGAGCCCCGCGGAGGTCGTCGGCGAACAGCCGCTCGCAGTACGCGATGCTGGCCGCCTCATCGGCCTGATCGAGGCCGGCCCGCTCCCAGGTGGCCCGGTCGGTCTCCACGATGAACGTGCAGTGCTCCCCGTCGTACGGGTAGGCGTGCACCTGGAACAGGCCGTGCTCGTTCTCCCGAAAGATGAACGTGAACGAGTCCAGCGGCAGCCGGGTCCCGAACCAGATGAATCGGGAGGCTCCTTCCTCCAGCCGGGGCCGGAACACCTTTGCGTGGCTCTCCCGGATGAGGCTGTGGACCCCGTCGGCGGCCAGCACCAGATCGTGGCCGGCGAGATCGGCGACGTCGGGGAGCTCCTCCTCGAACCGGATGTCGACGCCCAGCTCCTCGCAGCGACGTTGCAGGATCCCCAGCAGGCCCACCCGGGCGATCCCGGCGAACACGTGGCCGCCGGAACGGATGACCTCGTCCCGGTACCGGACGTCGATGGCATCCCACAGCACGAAGCGATCGGTGATGGCCTCGAAGGTCGGGGGATCGGCCTCTCGGAACTCCGCGAGGGTGCGGTCCGAGAACACCACGCCCCACCCGTACGTGGCGCCCGCGGGATTCCGCTCGATCACCGTCACGTCCGCGTCGGGCCGGAGCTTCTTGAGGAGCAGGCTGGCGTACAGGCCGGCGGGTCCGCCTCCCACCGTCAGCACCTTCACGGCAGCGCCGTGACCACGTCGGCAAGCTTGGCCGCCTGCTCCGGATCGGAGACGGCCGGGAGGAGCACCAGCTCGTCGCATCCGGCTTCGGCGTAGCCCCGGACCTGCTGGGCCACCTGCTGGGAGATGGTCAAAAGGCCGTCGGCGACCTTCTGGGCGAACGGCCCGGTGAACGCGTAGTAGTCGAGCATGTAGGCCCGGCCCCGATCCGCGACGTCCTCGCCGAGGGCGAAGTACGACTGCCCCCACAGGACGGGTGTCCCCGGCCGTCCGGCGTCGATCCACGCAGCCCGCGCGTTGTTCGCGGCGCGAGCGAAGGCTCGCGGCGGTCCACCTCCGTGCACGTAGCCGTCCCCGTATCGGGCCATGCGAGCGAAGGCCCGGTCGCTCGTTCCTCCCACCAGAAGCTCGGGCGATGCCTTGGGGCCCGGTCCCTCCTCCCACCGGTCCCGGAGCTCGGCGAGCTGCTCCTCGAACCGTTCTCCACGCCGGGCGTGGTCCACCCCGGCCGCGACGTAGTCCTCGGTGCGGGCGCCGACGACCAGGCCCAGGGAGAGCCGTCCCCCGGACAGCGCGTCGACGGTGGCCGATTCCTTGGCCAGAAGGGCCGTCGATCGCAGTGGGGCGACGACCGACATGGTCACCAGCTGGACCCGTTCGGTGATCGCCGCGGCGGCGCTCAATGTGGTCATCGGCTCGTGGCAGTCGTACGCCACCCGGTCGATGACGCCCACGCTGGTGAACGGGCCCCGGTCGGCCTGTCGAGCCCACTCCAGGAGCAGCTCGCCCGGGGTGCCGGGGATGCCGTTCGGAAGCCCGATCCCCACACGCATCTCAGGGCTACGCTACCGCCTCGCGTAGCATGGCGGCCATGCCTGGCGTGGTGATCCAGCGGCGCATCCACTGGTTCGACACCGACGCATCGACGAAGTACCACAACACGGCGCCGCTCCGGCTCATGGAGGAAGCCGAGGCCGCACTCCTCGACGAGCTGGGGATCGTCAAAGAGGTCTACGGGTGGCTCCCGCGAGCCCACGTGTCCATCGACTACCTGCGGCCGCTGCGGTTCTGGGACCAGGTCGACGTGTCGCTGGAGGTCTCGGAGCTCGGGCGAAGCTCGATCACCTACGTGTTCCGGGTCACCAAGGACGACGATCTCTGCGCCAACGGGACGGTGGTGGCCGTGCTCATCGACGCCGATGGGCGTCCTCGTCCGTGGCCCGACGTCCATCGGAAGCTCCTGGACCCGGACTGAAGGCCCCGGCGCGGTACCATCGGCTGGCCATGGCGGGCCGGACCAGGAGGATGGGCCAGGTCTCCGACGAGGAGGGCCGCCTCTCCTACGGTGGCTACCTCAGACTCCAGGAGCTCCTCGACCTCCAGAGCGCGCAGTCCCAGCCCCCCGCGCACGACGAGAACCTGTTCATCACGGTCCATCAGGCCTTCGAGCTGTGGTTCAAAGAGGTGATCGTCGAGCTCGAATCGGTCCGGGACCTGATGTCCAAGGGGGACGTCCCCACCGCCCGGCACCTGCTGACCCGGGTGCATTCCATCGAACGGCTGCTCATCGAGCAGATCGAGGTCCTGGAGACCATGTCCCCGCAGGACTTCCTGGTGTTCAGGTCCAACCTGGAGCCGGCCAGCGGATTCCAGTCGGTCCAGTTCCGGGAGATCGAGTTCCTGGGAGGGCTGAAGGAGGAGGGGTTCGCGCGGCACGCGGAGACCGAGGAGGAACGGGAGCGGCTGGCGCGCCGGCTCGAGGAGCCCACGTTGTGGGAGGCGTTCTGCGATCTGCTCGAGGCGAACGGCTTGCCGATGCCGGCGGACGATCCGGAGGCTCGCCGGGCCAGCCTGGAGAAGATGGCCCGTGACCGGGAGGCGTACGCGGACCTGTGGTACCTGGCCGAGGACCTCCTGGTTCTCGACGAGCTGTTCGCGCTGTGGCGGTACCGCCACATCCTGATGGTGGAGCGACAGATCGGAAGCAAGCGTGGGACGGGTGGCTCGAGCGGCGCGCCGTATCTCCGGACCACCCTGGAGAAGCGGTTCTTCCCCGAGCTTTGGGAGCTGCGCGGCTCCCTATGACCGCCCGGTCGCTGGAGTCCTACCGTGAGGAGTTCGCGGTCGTCCAACGCAAGGCCTACCTGATCAGTGCGTCTCTCGGTCCGGTGTCCGGTCGTTCGAAGCGATACCTCCAGGAGTACATCGATGCCTGGGAGGAGTACGGGGCCCCGGAGCCGGTGTGGTTCGAGCGGTTCTTCCCCCGGATCCGTCACGTCAAGGAGATGTTCGCCCGGTTGGCCGGAGCGGACCCCGAAGAGCTGGCCATCACCACGAACGTGTCCCTGGCGCTGTCGACGATCGCCTCGTGCCTGGACTTCCCGCCGGAGCGGAACCGGGTGATCCTCACCGAGCTCGACTTCCCCACCGCGGGACACGTGTGGCTGGCCCAGCGACGGCGCGGAGCCGAGGTGGTGTTCCTTCCCTCACCGGATGGGTTGACGGTGCCCATCGAGTCGTTCGCCGAGGCCATCGACGAGCGCACCGCGGCGGTGTCGATCAATCGGGTCCTGTACCGATCAAGCGCGATCGTCGACGCAGGGGAGGTGTGCCGCGTGGCTAGGGCCGCCGGGGCGGTCTCCGTGGTGGACGACTTCCACGGTGCCGGCATCGTCCCCGTGGATCTCCACGCGCTGGGATGCGACTTCTACACCACCGGCGTGCTGAAGTGGTTGTGCGGTGGACCCGGACTGGCGTTCATGTACGCGCGACGGGAGCTGATCCCCACGCTGGAGCCGATGGTCTCGGGCTGGTGGAGCCAGCGGGAGCCGTTCGAGTTTCGGCTCACCGAGCTGGACTTCCACCCCACCGCCCGCCGACTGGAGACCGGCACCCACCCCGCGCCG
>DAITPV010000123.1:0-6299 GCA_036833435.1 Actinomycetota bacterium
GTCGATGAGGTCCTGGCCGCCCATCCGGCCGAGGCGTTCGGCTACGGGGTCGTCGACGGCAGACCGTTCTTCACGCTCTCGGGCAAGCCGCTGGCCGCCTACATCGCCTTCGAGATGCTGGTCCGCCCCGCCATCCTCAAGATGATGGGCCGCCGGGACCTGGACCGCCCCTCGGTGGCCGCGATCCTCGAGGAGGAGGTGGCGGCCTCCCAGGGGGCCACGGTCCTCTTGCCCGCCCGGGTGACCCACCGGGAGGGAGCGTGGCGGGCCCGCCCCACGGGGTCGGCCAGCCCCTCGCTCCTTGGCCAGGCCGTCGAGGCCAACGGCCTCGCGGTGATCCCCCCCGGTGAGGGGCCCCTTCCGGCCGGTACCGAGGTCCGGGTCCGCATCCTCCGCCCCCTCGAGCGCTAGCAGGAGACCACCTCCTCTCCGTCGAATCACCATCGTGGGGCGCCCGCACGCCTGTACGCCCCCTGTCAACGGCGACAACGGAGGGTCCGAATCGTGAAGAACCACCCGATCAGAGTGCTCTGTGTCCTGGCGGCGATGGCGCTGTCGTGGGCCGTCCTGATCCCCACTGGAGCCGGAGCAAAAGGCACCTCAGCGGAAGACGGGACAAAGACCCCGAAGATGTGGGGCGACCTCTATCCGGCCATTCCCGCGGACATCGTGGTGAAGCAGCCGGATGGCTCGACGTTCAAGGCGAAGCTCACGAACGCGGAGATCGGGGGGAACCTCGAGGTCGACGGGTTCACCGTGGTCAAGCGGGGCGACGGCTGGTGGGCCTACGCGTCCGGCAGGGATGCCGACAACCGGCTGGTTCCGACCGGCGCCCGTGTGGGCGTGGACGACCGGCCCTCGGGTCTCACGCCCGGCGTGGGACGGACGCCCAACGTATGGACCGCGGCCACCGGGACCGACAGCCGGACCCAGGCGCTCCGCCAGCTCCAGATCGCTGCGAACCAGGCTCAGGAGCAGCAGGCTCGAGTCGCGGCGGGCGCGCCGGTGGTATTCAAGTTTCCCGTCCTCATGCTGTCCACGTGGTGGGATGCCGACGCCGGCCAGACCTCACCGCAGTTCCAAGCAGGGAACACCGCGCAGCACTTCAAGGCGATCCTCGACGGGTTCGGGGGCAACCCCCGCGGGACGCTCACCGAGTTCTACTTCGAGAACTCCTTCGGGCAGTTCATCGTGCAGGTGGACGTGTACGGGCCGTTCGTCTCCGCCCGCTCCGTGCAGGACCGGTGCTACTACGGGGGGATCGAGCCGGCTCCCGTCGACGACACGGACTTTGACCCCACCGACAGCGTCCTCGGAGTCGGGGGCGGCGGGGCCATCGGGATGGCCCTGGAGGCCACTCCCCAGGCCGACCCGACCGTGGACTTCTCCCAGTACGACAACGACGGGAACGGTGAAGTGGACTTCACCGGGATCATCCACTCGGGGCCCGACATGGCGGCCACCGGCGACCCCTGCCACACCTGGTCGCACGCCATCCAGGCCACATTGGGAACCGTCGATACGCTCCCCGTCCAAGCGGGCATCGCCACCAGCGACGGAGTGGTCCTCGACCGGTTGTTCACGATGCCGGAGATCGACCTGCAGATCGGCGTCGCCTCGCACGAGATGGCCCATGCGCTCGGGGAGCCGGACTACTACAACCCCAGCTACACCTCCGAGGGGACGGGGGACTGGGACATCATGGCCGGAGGATCGTGGTTCGGGAATCCGCCAGGGTCGAACCCCATGGGCTTCAACCCGGCCAGCAAGGTGTTCCAGGGATGGATGACCCCCACCATCGTGGAGGGCGACGCCCCGAACACCTCGCTTCTTCCCAGAGAGCTCCTGCCGGCTCCCGGCTATACCGCCGACCAGACCAACCCCAACGTGATCCTGGTTCCCACCGTGAAGATGGGGGAGGGAGACGTCGATCAGTACGGGCACACCTGGACGGGCGACGACTTCCATGGGCTGGTTCAAGCTCCGGACGGGAAGTACGTGGTGGAAGGCTTTTACGTGGAGAACGTGAGCCGTACCGTCAATGCACCACCTATCGATCCTCGGATGACCCGGGCACCGTACTTCGATCGCCAGGCGCACGCCTCGGGGATCATGGTGTGGCACTTCGACTACGTGAAGCGATCGAACGTGCTGTTCAACGACAACGACGCGGGCACCGATCCCAACCGTCCCCAGATGGACCCCGAGGAGTGGGACTACAACGACAACACCCAGGAGCTCCAGCTGGCATTGACCCGTGGCGAGCCCACCGATGTCATGTGGGGAGCGGCCACCGGGATCACCTCGGCCACCCGACGGAACCCGCCGGGCGTTCCCGAGGTGACCGGAGCTCCGCAGGCCCCCTTCCCGTTCAGCGGGGTCGCGGCAGGCCCCGTCACTTCGGACACCACATTCGCGGTCCAGGACCTCGAGGGCAACTACAAGATGACGGTGAGCGTCACGGGGGTGGGGGACTGCATCCTCGACCTGTTCGGTCCCGACGGCCAGCAGATGGGCCATGTGGACTCGGGGTTCGTCGGAGCCACCGAGAGCATCTCGGTTCAGGACCCACCGCCCGGCACTTACACCGCCCGGGTGAGCGACTTCGCCGGATGTGGTGCCTACGACGGAGAGGTGGTGTTCGGAGGGTTCCTGTCGAGCGGCGCCGCGGACACTTGGTCGCAGTGGTCGCAGCAGCCGACCGGGTGGGCGTTCACCAACGTGGGCCCTTCGAAGTTCGACACCATCGACCATGCCGCCGAGGCGCCGGGCCCGGAGGCCATCACCCTGGACATCCTGAACTTCGGCGCCGGTGAGAAGGACCTGTCGCCGGGGTTCGCTCGCCCCGCGCTCAACTCGGTGGCGGGACGGGGAACCGTCACCGTCGGCCAGGCGAACGCCATGGAGGTCTCGGTGTTCAACAACGGGGGCGCCGCCTCGGGACCGTTCGACGTGGAGGTTCACGAGGGCGGGCCTACCGGGGCCCTGGTGCACCAGGCCACCATCAGCGACCTCCCTGGGTACAAGCGAGCCGACATTTCGTTCACCTACACCCCTGGAAGTGAGGGGTTCTTCGATCTGTTCACCATCGTGGACCCCGCAGGCGCCGTGTCCGAGGGGAGCGAAGCCAACAACGTCCAGAAGTCCACGGGATGGGCGGGTCCCGCGAACCCGAAGGTCCTCATCGTGGACGACGACCACAGCGTGGACTCCGAAGTCCTGTACGCCGGAGCGCTGGCGTCGCTGGGGATCCCGTACGCCATTGCTGCCGACCACGTCACCAAGGACATCATGGACAACTACGAGGCGGTGATCTGGGAGGCCGGCCTGGAGCGGTACCAGGGCCAGCTCGACGGCGGTGACCGGGCGGCGATCGCCGAGTACCTCAATGGGGGCGGGAAGCTCCTGATCACCAGCCCTCGGTCGGCCGCGGCCCTCGGCGCGGGGGTCACCGCCAACTCTCCGACGAACACCCCGGAGATGCCGGTGTTCCTGGCCAACTATTTCGGGGCCGTCTACACGGACACCAAGCAGGTCGGCGGCGGAAACGTCACTGGGCTGGGGGACATCCTTGGGACCACCCAGTTCCACACCGACGTGTTCCCCGGCCGGCCCCAGCAGGACGTCTTCGAGCTGGCCGCCGCCCCGGACGTCTTTGGGACCGCCACTGCCGTGGCGTCCTGGGAGCAGGGCGGCGCCGACTCCCTGCAGGTCATCCGCGTCCAGGGCGATGGGGCTCATGGCAACTTCAAGTCCGTGTTCACGGGCTTCAACCTCCGTCAGCTCCTGACTGCGGATGAGGCCGTGACGATCGTCGACTCGGTGATGGACCACTTCGGCGTCGCCGGAGGCGCGTACACCGTCGATTCTGCGGAGCCGATCGTGTACCACCCACAGGTTCGGAACCGGATCGCCGGGACCGACACGCCGATCAACGTGATCGCCCTGGGCAGCGGGTTCACCGGGCCGGTGACCCTGAACTACCGGTCTCACGGATCCGGCGCTCCCTACACCGAGCAGGCCATGACTCCGGGAACCCACGCCGGCACGTTCCACGGCCTGATCCCCGCGAACGACGTCACCCCGAATGGCATCGACTACTACATCCAGGCCGGCACTGGATCCACGTTTGACCCCCGTCTGGCCGCCGACGACGGTGCTGTGGTTCACGCCATCGGTGTGGGCATTCCCGAGGTCGGCGCCGGAGGGAGCGGGGGCGCTGGTGGCACAGGTTCCACCGGCCGGACGAAGTGCCCGGGTGCGGGGAAGGCCAAGGGAACCCATGTGGTGGGCACTCCCGGCAAGGACGTCCTTCGAGGCACCAAGGGGCGGGACGTCATCTGCGGGCTCGGTGGCCGGGACAAACTGAAGGGCAAGAAGGGCAGGGACCTCCTGCTCGGCGGGAAGGGCAACGACCTCCTCGCCGGAGGCGGCGGGAACGACCGCCTCAAGGGACAGGAAGGGAAGGATCGCCTGAGCGGCGGATCCGGCCGGGACAAGCTCCAGGCCGGCCCCGGGAACGACGTGTGCACCAAGGTGACCGGCGACCAGGTCCGTTCGTGCAAACGCTAACGATCGCGGGCCCCGGCCCCCTACCCGTGGGGCCGGGTCCCGCGCTTGAGAAACTTGGAGGAGATGTTTGAACCCCAACATGTTGATTGGTAGCGTGGCCAAAGCCCACCATGTAGCGGTCGGGCCGGGGAACGACCTACTGGGGAAGGGCGTTTGGACTGGCTATCGGTGGCGGTGTTGGGCATCATCTGGGCAGTGCTGCTCGTGCCCAGACCCCGCCGAGCCACCCCGCGGAGCCCGATCATGACCGCGTCCACCGAACAGCAGGAGTTCCGCCATCCCGGACGGTGGATCCTTTCTCCCAAGCGGGGATCGAGGTTCGTGGGCTCCAGGGCCCGAGCTCGTCTCCGCGCCCGGGAGCGCCGCCGCCGGATCTTCCTGTTCCTCCTCGAGGCCATCGCGCTGACGGGCCTCATCGGCGTGTTCCCCCCGCTCAGAGGGATGCTCGCCGTCACTGCGGTACTGACCCTGTTCATGGCGGTCTATGCATTCATGGTGATCAGCATGACGTCTCGCGTCCCAACGACCGACGTGCCGGCCGTTGACCGCGTGGTGGTCTTACCCGAGCGCCCCCTGGCGGTCGAGGACGAGCCCGCAGCAGTAGCGTCCTCGCGGTAACCCGTCCTCGGGTTGCCGCCATGGAACAATCCAATTCCATGGACTTCCGGGCGCTCCAAACAGACATCCGGCAGCGATTCGACGCCAAGATGAAGGGGCGGGAGATCGCCCTGGTCGCTGCGCGAAAGGCCATTCGCTCCTCGGCCAACGCCATCCGGGCCATCCATCGGGCCGAGCTCGACGAGGCCCATCGTCTCCTCGATGAAGCGCGCTCGGCGCTGGACGAGGGAGAGTCGGCCCTGGAGGCGCACCCGGACGTCCGGCACGCGGGGTTCCTGCACGACGCACAGAAGGAGTACGCGGAGGCTCGGCTGACCGAGGCCGTGGTCGCCGGCGAGAACCTCCCCACGCCCACCGAGGTCCGAGTCCAGGACGCCGCCTACCTCAACGGGATGGCGGAGACGATCGGAGAGTGCCGTCGCTCGGTCCTCGATCTCCTTCGTCGAGGCGAGGTGGATCGCAGCGAGGAGATCCTGCGGGAGATGGAGGACATGTACCACCTGCTGGTGACGATGGACTATCCCGACGCCATCACCGGGAACCTCCGACGGTCCACGGACGTGGCCCGGGGGATCATCGAGAAGACCCGGGGAGACCTGTCCCTCTCGCTGGTCCAGCGTGACCTTCGCGACGCCCTCGAGCGCCACTCACACGAGCTTCGCGAACCCGACTAACTGCTACGCTTGACGGGCTCGGGGGTGTAGCTCAGTGGTAGAGCGCTGCCTTCGCACGGCAGAGGTCAGGGGTTCAACTCCCCTCACCTCCACTGTCTTTCCTTGTCGGCTCTCTTAGCCGTTACGTCTTGCTCAGCGAAGCTGGTGTCGCAGGAAGGCGAGAGAGCCGCTCGAGCCAGGGCCTCGCCCCAAGTCGCTCGAAGATGTCGCGTGCCTCGGTGGCGAAGGGCTCGGCTTCGCGGCCCTGCGTGGCTTGCCACTCCGCATGCTCCAGGAGGGTGACGGCCAGTTCGAAGGGCATCTTCAGTTCGCGGAAGCCGCGCTCCGCGGCGACGAACCCGGGCTCGACCGCATCCTTCGACCCCTGGAGCGCGGCGACGCGCGCGGCGAGCCGAGCAGCGTGGCTCCGCAGATACGGCGGGACCTAGCCAGGTC
>DAITPV010000124.1:0-6286 GCA_036833435.1 Actinomycetota bacterium
CGACGCCATCCGGGAGCTCGTAGTTCTGGTTGCCGACGTTCCCCTTCAGCACTCCGAGATCGACGAAGTCCTGATCGTAGCCATGCCAGTCGTCGGTCCCTGCGGGGGTCTTTGCGGACAGGTACACCACCAGGTCCGGCCCGTTGGAGGTCTCGAAGTCCTCGAACCGCAGGAACCGGCTGCCGTCGGCGGTCTCCACGATGAGGGCACTCCCCATCGATTCGTGCTCCAGGCTGATGAACTCGCCTTCGGCCACCGTTGTGGGCCCCGGCTCGACCGGCTGCCCCTCGACGACATCCATACCGGCGGCGGGCTGCGCTGCCCCCGGAAGTGCCTCGCTGACCCGATCCTCGGTGAAGAGTCTGTCTGGCCGGAACCACAGGAACCCGAATACCAGGACTCCCAGCCCGACCACCGCGATCACGACGGTCCGTCCGGGGTGTCGCTTGATCGCGCCGGTGATGTCCATCCTTGCTGACCATACGGTGCCGGAGGAGGAACGGATGCCCGCTACAGGCCGGCGGCGATCACCGCGCGGGTCACCCGGTCAGCGATCGAGGGCAGCGGAGACTCCCGGCCGACCCACGGGTCGCCGTCGAAGTACCGGCTGAAGATCCGCTCGGCCGTCCGGGTGGCCAGTGCCTGCGAGGTGAGCGTGGGGTTCGGGCCACCCAGCGAGTTGGCCAGCGCGGAGTTGTCCGCCACGAACAGCCGCTTCACCCACCTCGCCTCGGCGTTCTCATCGACCACCGAGTCGTCCTCGCTGATGCCCATCCGCATCGTGGACTGCACGTGGAGGATCAGCGGCGGCCAGTTGATCCTGTGGACCTCGGTGGCCCCCGCGGCCCGGAGCAGCTCGACGGCCTTTCCGGTGAGGAACTCACGGTTGCGGAGCGTCCGGGCCGTTCGCTCCCGCTGGTGGAACTCCACTCGAGCCACCGGTCCGTGCTCGTCGCCGGGAAACACCTGGGAGAGGGTGACCCGGTTCTGGGCCTCCACGTCGTCGTCGGAGATCACCAGGACGTTGAGGACCCGGTTGACGTCCGACACCATGGCCTTGAGGGCAGACCCGACGACCCGCCCGGAGGTGTCCGCGCCGGCCAGCGCGGGCAACCCGTTGTCGTAGAACCCGGCCATCCCGGCGTCGCTGAACGTCGAGGAGAACGCCTGCAGCGCGGGGGGGAGCCCCACGTTCTCCAGGCCCCCTCGCCCGGGGAAGTCGCATCGCGCCGAAGATCCTGGTCCCTTGCTCGACCCGGTCTCGAACGGCATCACCCCGATGACCCAGTCGAAGAAATGGTCCGTGTACCCGCGCCCCACCCAGTCGTTGGGGTTGGGGAGCTCGCTGTTGAGCCACAGCCTGGGGTTCTCGGTGCACCCGCCGGCCATGACCACCACACGGGCCTCCTCGGTGACCTGCTCGCCGGTCTCCCCGACCCGCCACGTCACGCCCGTGGCCGCGGGGATCCCGTTCTCGTCCGCCGTGTGGATCTGCGTCACGAACGCGTCGGCGATCAGCTCGATGGAGCGTCCCCCTCGCGCCCAGGACGATGCCGTGAGGGCCATGGGGATGTAGCTGTTGTCGGTGGACCGCTTGGCGATCAGGTTCCGAGGGGCATTGATCGGCTCCATGCACCCCTGGAAGCAGTACCCGCAGAAGGTGCACCCCCGGGCCTTCGGGAACACCAGCTGTCGCGCGTCGCTGGTCCGTCCGGCGGTCCCGCCCGGCTGGAGGATGGCGTTCTCCTGCGGCCGGAACGAGTCCCGGGTGGTGTCCTTGGAGACCTGCACCGGGAGACCGATGCCCTCGGCGCCCCGGAAGAACACCTCTTCCTTGGTGCCCATCGCCGCGGTCTGGACCGGCAGGGTCTCCTCGACCCACTCGTAGTAGGGGATCAGGGACCGGTACGAGAACGGGAACTGGTGGTCGCGGTCGTACGCCCCACTGTCCGGACCCTGGTAGCCCAGGAACACCCCGGGTGTGGCCCGAGGAGAGTTGCCGTAGTAGTGCTGGGTGGTCCCGCCCACGCCGGAGAGCTGCCACAGGAACGAGCTCTGAGGAACCTCTCGGAGCCACGCGGGCTTGGAGCGGTCGGCCGGGCCGAATCGGAAGTATCCGCCCAGCGGGTTGTTGGCGTCGTCCTCGAAGTGGGTCCAGTCGCCACGCGGATCCGCGTGCCGGGGACCCGCCTCCAGCACCAGCACGTCCAGGCCGCGCTGGGCCAGCTCCTTGGCGGCCACGGCTCCGCCGCCTCCGGCCCCGATGACGATGACGTCGCGCATCAGCCCCTGGTCCCCTGGGCCCGGCGGCGCCCGCCGTAGTAGCCCTTGAGCTCCTCCCACCCTTCGGCCGGAACCACGCGCCCCGGCTGGTACGTGGTGAGGTCCCAGCCCACCGGCCGCTCCCGCAGCGTGCGGGTGGCCGGGTCGAGGACCTGGGCTTCGCCGAAGCACACGAAGGTGGCGAACCCCGGGAGGATGCCGGCGGTGAACCGGATGGCCCCCGTCGACTCATCGTCGCCGGGGATGGCCTCGATCTGCCGGAACACCTCGGCCTTCTCGGCGGACGTCAGCCGGGAGAAGTGCGAGGGGAATGCCCCACCGGCTGCCACGGGGTTCACCTGCGCGGCGGTGGAGTTCAGAAGGCCGGCGATCGCGCCGGAGAGTGGCACGGTGACGTCGTTCCCCTGGCCGATGTCCGGGGCCGGCACGAAGCGGTCCAGGTTGCGGATGAGGTTCTCGGTGCCGCCGGCGGCGATCCCGCCCGGCTCGGCGGTGCTGTCCCCCTGGGCCACGGAGTACTCGTCGGGTCCGGGAACCACGAAGGCGATCAGCCCGTTGATGGTGTCCCGGGTCAGGTCGAGGTCCTGGGCCGCGGCCACGTCGAGCATGCCGCGGGCTCGGAGGATGCCGGGAACCTGGGCCAGGACCGCGCCGATGCCCACCAGCCCCGCCCGAGCGAGGAAGGCCCGACGAGTCAGCGTGCCGTCAGGAAGCTTCTGGCCGTCCGGGGCGGCGGGCATCGTCGCCGAGAGAGTTCGCCACCCCGGGCTTGGATTCCTTCTCTAGCGGTGCTCGCGGATGAGGCTCATGGCCTCGGCCCGGGTCCGCGCGTCGGTCTTGAACACCCCCCGGACCGCCGAGGTCACCGTGGTCGACCCCGGCTTCTTGACCCCGCGCATCGACATGCACAGGTGCTCGGCCTCGATCACCACGAACACCCCCCGGGGCTTGAGCGTCCGCTCCAAGACCTCGGCGATCTCGGTGGTCAGCCGCTCCTGGACCTGGGGACGCTTGCCCAGCACGTCTACCAGCCGGGCCAGCTTCGACAGCCCGGTGATCCGGCCGTCTTCGTTGGGCACGTAGGCGACGTGGGCCTTCCCCACCCATGGGATGAGGTGGTGCTCGCAGATGGAGTACAGGGTGATGTCCCGGACCATGATCATCTCGTCGTGGCCCACGTCGAACACCGCGTCGACCTCGGCGTCGGGGTCCTGGTGGAGGCCGGCGAAGATCTCCCGGTACATGTCGGACACCCGGCGGGGAGTGTCCTTCAGGCCGTCGCGACCGGGGTCCTCGCCGATCCCTTCAAGGATGAGCCGGACGCCCTCCTCGACCTTCTGGGGATCGAAGGCGTCAGCCAAGGGGGCGGTCGGGACCGTCCTTGTCGTGCCGGACGCTGCGGCGGGCCACGGCGATCCCGGTGCCTTCCCGGTGGCCGTTCCGTGGGGCGCGCTTGTCCAGCCCGTCGAGCAGCTTGACCAAGTCGTCCTTCTCGATGGTCTCCCGCTCGATCAACGCCGCGGCGATCTCGTCAAGCTTCGACCGCTCCGTCTGGAGGATCTCCAGGGCTTCGTCGTGGGCCTCGTCGATCAGCCGACGGACCTCGGAGTCGATCTCGAACGCCACCTGGTCCGAGTAGTCCGGCTGGGAGGCGAAATCCCGGCCCAGGAACACCTCGCCCTGCCGCTGGCCCAGGGTGAGCGGCCCGAGCTGGTCGGACATCCCGTACTCGGTCACCATCCCCCGGGCGATCTTGGTGGCCCGCTCCAGGTCGTTCTGCGCGCCGGTGGTGACGTCGCCGATGACCATCTCCTCCGCCACCCGTCCGCCGAGGAGCATGGCCAGCTCGTCGATCATCTCGGTCCGGGTCACCAGGAACTTGTCCTCGGTTGGAAGGGTCTGCGTGTATCCCAGGGCCCGGCCCCTCGGGATGATCGAGATCTTGTGCACCGGGTCGGAGTTCGGAAGCAGGTGAGCCACCAGCGCGTGGCCGCCCTCGTGGTACGCGATGATCCGCTTCTCGCGCTCGGAGATCAGCCGGGTCTTGCGCTCGGGCCCGGCCATCACCCGGTCGATGGCCTCCTCGAGCTCGTACATGGTGATGGCGGACTTGCTTCGCCGCGCGGTGAGCAGCGCCGCCTCATTGAGCACGTTGGCCAGGTCCGCTCCGGTGAACCCGGGGGTCCGGCGAGCGATGACGTCGATGTCCACGTCCACGTCGAGCGGCTTGCCCTTGCCGTGCACCTTGAGGATCCCCTTCCGCCCTTCGAGGTCCGGCCGATCGATCACCACCTGCCGGTCGAACCGCCCCGGGCGCAGCAGGGCGGGGTCCAGGATGTCCGGGCGGTTCGTGGCGGCCATCAGGATCACCGCGGTACGCGTATCGAATCCGTCCATCTCAACCAGGAGCTGGTTGAGGGTCTGCTCACGCTCGTCGTGACCGCCGCCGAGTCCCGCGCCTCGATGCCGGCCCACCGCGTCGATCTCGTCGATGAACACGATCGCCGGGGAGTTGGTCTTGGCCTGCTCGAACAGATCGCGGACTCGGGCAGCGCCCACGCCCACGAACATCTCCACGAAGTCGGAGCCGGAGATGGAGAAGAACGGAACGCCCGCCTCTCCCGCTACCGCCCGGGCCAGAAGGGTCTTCCCGGTCCCCGGCGGTCCGAACAGCAGCACGCCCCTGGGGATCTTGGCTCCCATGGCCTGGAACTTCACCGGGTTCTCCAAGTACTCCTTGACCTCGCGGAGCTCCTCGACGGCCTCGTCCACCCCGGCGACGTCATCGAAGCTGGTCTTCGGCTGGTCCTTGGTGACCTGGCGGGCCTTTGACTTCCCGAACTGGAGGACTCGATTTCCGCCGCCCTGGCCCTGATGGAAGATGAACAGGAAGATCCCGAACAGCAGGATGAACGGCAGGATGTTGATCAGGACATTGAAGATCGTGGAGCCCTTCTGCGCGTCGGCTTCGACGTCGACCCCGGCTTCCCTGAGGCTTGTTACCAGCTCGTCCTGATACTCGAGGGGATACATCGCTCGGAACGGCCGGTTGCCCGCGAGCTCGCCCTGGACCACCTGCTCCCTCTCCAGGAACGCGGCCGATTCCACCTTGCCCTCAGCGGCCAGCGACTCAAGCTCCGTGAAGGTGATCTGATCCGGCGCCGGTTCCCGGCTGCTGAAGTTGACGAACAACCACAGAGCCCCAAGGACCACCAGGAGGTACAGGAGCGGACCACGAAGAAGCCGACGGATGTTGAACTCGTTGCGCTTCGTGGGGGCTCCCTTCGTGACCGGCCGAAGGCGATGGTAGCACAGGGTCTTCAGAACGGAACCCCCGGACGAATACGAACAATCGCCCACCTGCGGCGCGCGTCTAGCCGGTGGTTGCCGGAGTGCGGATCCCGGTGTCCAGGACCACGTCGACCCGAGCGAATGCGCCCGGTTCGACGGTCACCGAGGTCGGGCGGCCGGCCAAGGCTCCGGTGCCGTTGGGCTCGGCGATCAGCACGTAGTCGCCGGGGTCCAGGTTGACGACGAACGTTCCGTCGGCCTCGGTCTCGAACGTCGCGACGATCTCACCATTGGACTCCACTCGAACGGCGGCCTTCACGGGCTCCGGCGGGCATGGGGAGCTCACGGTCTCCACGGGGCACGTGGGAGCAAGAACCACCCGTCCCCGAACGCCGGAACCGCCGGCTCCCGGCTTGGCCTCGGCGCACGCGACGAGAACGACCGCGGCAGCCAGCACCAGTGAGGCGTGTCTCATCGACAGTTGGACTCGCGGAGCGCGACGGATGGTTCCCTCAGAGCGTGTGCGTCAGCCGGCCAGGCCTTCGTACGCCTCGGGCTTCAGCGTGGCCACGTACGGGAGGTTCCGGTACTTCTCGGCGAAGTCGAGGCCGTAGCCCACCACGAACACCGGCGGGATCTCGAACCCCTTGTACTTGATGTTCAGGTTCACCTGCTGGACCTCCGGCTTCTGCATCAGCGCGAAGACCTCCAG
>DAITPV010000125.1:0-6264 GCA_036833435.1 Actinomycetota bacterium
CGCCCCCGGAGAAGCCGCCCCCGCCCCCGCCGCCGGAACTGAACGAGCCGGAGCCTCCGGAGAAGGACCATCCCGAGGAGGACGAGCTCACCGCGGCAGCAGCGGTGTGTGCTGGGACCGAGTTGAAGGAGTGCACCCACGCCATGCCATAGACCCCCCGGGGGGCGCCCGGCCACGGTTCCGGCAGCTCCTCCTCCGGGACCAGAGCCTTGACCTGCTTCTCCACCGTGTCGGCGACCCCCAGCGCGGTGGCGTACACCAGGTAGTTCTCCCAGATCACCACGGCCAGGGCGGGAGCGTCGGGAAGCGAGGAGAACTTCTTCAGGAACTTCCGGAACGCCCGCCACCGAGCCACGCGTTCCCGGAACGCGCCGGCGATCCGGGGTCGGATCAGGAGGTGCGCGGCGATCATCCCGGCCAGGGAGATGGGGATCAGGATCAGGGCCTGTGGCCCCCCCAAGAGCTCGACCCCCACTCCACCCAAGACGATTCCCCCCACACCGATCAACGTGGCGAGCCAGGACTCCCACCGAGGGCCGGTGCGGATCTTGGACAGCCCGCCCTTGCTGGTGTCCTTGACCTTCTCCCACCAATCCCTCAGCTCCGTTCGCCGCTTCCCCGTGGCCTTCAGCGTCTTCAGGGAGATCGGGTCGGCCTTGCCGTCGGGGAACAGGAACTCCGCGAACTCACGGTCCAGGCCGTACTTCGGGAGGCTCCGGAGGCTGACCCGGAAGTCCTCCGGATCGGAGACCCGGCCCTCACCCTGGATGTCGATGACCCCGGAGTGGGCCAGGTGGAGCATCTGGGTTCGGTACAGGGTCTGCGGTGATTGATGAGCCGTGACCTCGCTCCACAGCCGGGCCAGAGCCATGGGATGGATCTCCTCCGGCGGGTCCTGCTGCGTGTCCGGAACTCCGGGCACCCGGTCCCGGGACCGGGAGATCAGCACCAGGGCCAGCAGGGCCAGCGGGATCATCCCCGCCAGGATGTACATCACCTTCCGTCGAGCCTCGTCCCGCTCTTGCTCCGCGAGGAACTCCCGGCGCGCCGCGTTGGCCTGGTCGGCCAGGACGGTCTCCTGGGCGATGATCACATCCGCCTGCGGGAACAGCTGCTGGAACGACAAGGGAACCGCTTCTGCGGGGAACAGGATCGAGCCCTCCACGAACGTGTACTCGGGCACGTCCTCCACGTCGAGCTCGACCGTCTGCGGATCGACGATCCGCACCTCGCCCTGCGGGGGTCCATGGCCCCAGGCCCGAACCTCCCCGGGCTGCAGGGGAACCGCGTTGACCTCCCCGGAGGGCTCTCGGGTCGGACAGGGAGGGATGTCCTTCCGGAGCCGGGCCGCGTTGGCGGCCTTCGGAGGAAGGTGGACCCGTACCAGGGCGGAGTCGGTGGGGACCTCCCACCCAGTGCCGATGAACTGCCACAGCAGGTGGGCCCCGTCCGAGTAGACGTCCACCGCACACCGGGCCCGATAGCGGAATGTGAACGTCCGCTCCTCGTCCTCGGCGGCGAAGTTCCATCGAGCCCGGAACCCGGCCAGGTACGGCTCGAGGGAGGCGTCCAGCTGCCGGCCGCCCTCGCTGACCGTGAAGTTCTGGATCTGGTCGTACGGCCAGGCGATGGTGAAGTACGCAAAGCTGAACTCTCCGTCGAACTCGAACGTGCGGCGCTCCACCAGGTCCAGCGACCCGTCCGGGGCGACGGTGGCATCGATCTCCACGCGAGGGAAGCGGTACTCCTTGCCCAGGACCGCCGGCAGCACGATCGGCAGCACCGTGAACGCGATGGGAACCACGAAGACCAGGAACACGATCACGCGCCCCACCCAGGTGGACGTCCGATTCACGGTGCGCAGTCTAGGGGAACCCCGTAGCCGATAATCCCCAGGTGCGCCGCCCTCCCCAAGCCAGCACGAGCCTCGTGGTGGTCCTGGCCGCCACCGTGTTCACCCTGGGGGTGGGCTTCCTGATCAAGTCCCCCTGTCAGGGCTCGTGGTCCGATGGGCGCCAGTACAACCGGCTGTGCTACTCGGACGTGGCCGCGCTGTACGGATCCGACGACCGGGACCGGGGCCTCGACGAGGACCGGTTCCCCTACGTGGACGGGGAGAACGAGTACCCCGTCCTCACAGGGCTGCTCATGGGCCTCGCCGCGCTCCCCGCCGACTCCCATGCCTCCTTCTTCGTGTGGACCGCGGCGCTGCTCACGCTGTGTGCCCTGGCCACGTCCTGGGCCCTTCATCGGGCAGTCGGCGGCAAGGCGCTGCTGTTCGCCCTCAGCCCCACGCTGGCGATCTACGGGTTGCTGAACTGGGATCTCCTCGCCGTGGCCCTGGCCACCGTGGCAACCCTGGCGTTCCTTCGGGATCGCCACACCGCGGCGGGCATCCTGCTGGGCCTGGGGACCGCGGCGAAGCTGTACCCCGTCCTTCTCCTGGTGCCATTCGCCATCGGGCTGCTGCGGCAGGGGCGGCGGGGCGAGGCCCAACGGATGGTCGGGGCCGCGGCAGTGACGTGGGGACTGGTGAACCTCCCGCTGGCGGTGGCCTCTCCGGAGCGATGGTCGGAGTTCTTCCGGTTCAACTCGGCGCGAATGGCGGACTGGGACAGCGTGTGGTTCCTGCTGCAGCGCCACCTCGAGATGACCTGGGACCCGACCACGGTCAACGTGCTGGCCGCGGTGTCCTTCGTGGCGATCTCCGTGCTCCTGTGGCGAGCCGCATCCCGCCGCGGCGTGCCGGCGTGGACGTTCGGGTTCCCCCTACTGGTGGTGTTCCTGCTCACCAGCAAGGTGTACTCGCCACAGTACGGACTGTGGCTGATCCCGTGGTTCGCGCTGGTCCTCCCGGACCTCCGGCTGTTCGCGGCCTTCCAGGCTGCCGACATCGCCGTGTTCGTGACCCGGTTCCAGTTCTTCGCCCGGTACGGCGAGGTCGGCGAGGGCCTGCCGTTCTGGTCGTTCGAGCTCGCGGTGGTGATCCGGGCGGCGATCCTGGTCGTGTGCGTGGTGGCCTGGCTGCACGCGCAGTCGAGGCCGCGCGAAGCTCCAACCGAGCTGGTGGCGGGGGCGGCGTGAGGACCGCGGACAAACCGGCGCCCACCGAGCAGCTGGACGGGGAACCGGAACGCGAACGCATCTGGCGAGGACTGCGCTACTGCCTGGGAGTGTTCCTGGTGCTCCGGGTAGGACTCATGGTCCTGGCGCTGGCCGGCGTGGCCCTGCTCCCGGGACTGGAGCCGGTGGACGTTCCGGGGTGGCCGGCCCATCCGACCACTCCCGGGTGGCACAACGTGGTCACGTCGTGGGAACGGTTCGATGCCCTGTGGTACCTGCGGATCGCCACGACCGGGTACGTGGACGGAGACGGAAGCGCGGCGTTCTTCCCGCTGTACCCGCTGGCGATCCGGGCCGTGTCTCCGGTGCTAGGCGATCATCCACTGGCCGCGGCCTTCCTCGTGTCGAACGCCGCGGCTCTCGGCGCCATGGTGACCCTGTACTTCCTCACCGCGTCCGAGTTCGACGAGACCGTGGCCCGCCGCACGGTGCTGTACCTGGCGGTGTTCCCCACCGCCTTCTTCCTGCTGGCCCCGTACTCGGAGTCGCTGTTCCTGCTCCTGGTCCTGGTGTCGCTGTGGGCAGCCCGCCGTTCCCGATGGTGGCTGGCCGGTGCCGCGGCGGCGCTGGCGGCGGCAACCCGAAACCTGGGAGTGCTCCTGATCCTTCCGCTGGCCGTGGAGGCGATCCACCAGGCCAGAGAGCGCCGACGGTTCCCGGTGCTGCCACTGGTGGCGTCGGCCGGCGCCCTGATCGGGCTGGGGGCGTACGTGTGGTACTGGGCGGCCGTCCACGGGGACCCATTGGCCCCCCTCCAGCAGCAGACCACCTGGATGCGGGAGCTCTCGTTCCCGTTGGTTTCGGTGGTGGAGGCCACCGACGTGGGCTTCACGTTCATCGGCGTCTATCCGGGCGGCTACCACCTGATGGACTGGCTGATCGTGACCCCAGCGCTGGTGGCGGCGGTGTGGGTAGCCCTCCGCACCCGGCCCCTGTACGGCGTGTACACCTGGGCCAGCCTGCTGGCTCCGCTGTCCTTCATCTTCGTGCCTCGGCCGTTCATGTCCCTTCCGCGCTTCCTGCTGCCGGTGTTCCCCATCCTGTGGGCCGGAGCGGTGTGGGCGGGACGCCGGCGAGGGGTCCATGAGGCCCTGGTGGCCGTCTCCGCGGCGATCCTGGGGCTGTTCACGGTCCTGTTCGTGAACTGGTATTTCGTGTTCTGAGCACGATTAAAGGTTCCCCTCAGACCCGTCGAATCAGACCCCGCAGACCTATGCGAGACGTCGACGCCCTTCTTCGGCTCCTGGCCGAGCGCCAGGGCTCTGACCTGCATCTCAAGGTCGGCTCGCCTCCCCTCATGCGCATGGACGGCGTGCTGTCCCGCATCGAGGGCGAAGAGAAGCTGCTCCCCGACGAGACCGAGGCCCTGGCGAGGAAGCTGATGCCGGAGGATCGGTGGGAAGACTTCCAGCGCCGGAATGAGGCCGACCTCGCCTACGGCCTGAAGGGCGTGGCCCGATTCCGGGTCAACGTGTTCCGCCAGCGAGGGTCGGTCAGCGTGGTGCTCCGGCTGGTGCGCATCGGGAGCCCCACCCTGGCCGAGCTGGGGCTCCCCCCGGTGGTCCACACCCTGGCCGACGAGGCTCGGGGCCTCGTCCTGGTCACCGGCCCCACCGGCTCGGGGAAGACCACCACGCTGTCGGCGATGATCGACCACATCAACGCCACCCGGCCCTCACACATCGTCACCATCGAGGACCCCATCGAGGTGATCCACCCCGACCAGATGGCCGCGGTCAACCAACGGGAAGTGGGCGTGGACACCGAGAGCTTCGTCACCGCCATGCGCGCGGCCATGCGCCAGGACCCTGACGTCATCCTCATCGGGGAGATGCGAGACGCGGAGACGGTTCAGGCCGCCCTGGCCGCCGCGGAGACCGGCCACCTGGTCCTCTCCACCCTGCACACCATCGACGCGGCGGAGACCGTGAACCGCATCGTGGACTTCTTTCCTCCGTACCAGCAGCAGCAGGTCCGGGTGACGCTGGCCGGCGCGCTGCGGGGCGTTCTGTGTCAACGGCTGCTGCCAAGGGCGGGCGGCGGACGGGTTCCCGCCCTCGAGATCATGATCAGCAACGGTCGGATCGCCGAACGGATCCTCGAGCCGAACCGGACGCAGGAGATCGAGGAGGTCGTTGCGGAGGGCGGCTACTACGGCATGCAGACCTTCGACCAGAACCTGGTGGACCTGGTCAAGTACGGCAAGGTGACCGCAGAGGACGCCGTGGCCGCGGCCTCCAACCGCCACGACTTCGAGCTGGCCCTCCAGCAGGCCGGCGTGGAAGCCGTGCCCGCTGCCGGCTAGCCCCCTCAGAGAAGCCTGGCGAGCTACCCCCCGAACCCCCCGATTCGCGGCGGCGGCGCCGGGCTCGTAGGATTGCTCCGGGCCCGTGGGTATCAGCATCGTGATCGGCGACGACCACACCCTCGTCCGCCTGGGGATCCGCCGGTTCATGGAAGAGGCCGACGGCATCGAGATCCTCGGCGAGGGGGCCACCGGCGCGGAGATCGTTCGCCTCGTCCAGGAGAGAGAACCAGACATCGCGGTCCTGGATATCCGGATGCCGGAGATGGACGGCATCGAGGCAGCCCGGGCCATCACCCGCAGGTACCCGGACGTGGGAGTGATCATGCTTACCGCGTACGACGACCGGCACTTCGTGGTGGAGGCGGTCCGGGCCGGTGCCCGCGGCTACGTGCTCAAGACGCGTGACGCCGAGCACCTTCTCCAGACCATCCGGCTGGTGGCCGGCGGGAACATGGTCATCGATCCCGACCTGGTGGTGGCCCTGGCCGAGGAGCTCTCCTCGGCCAAGGAACGGGACGAGACCGCCGAGACCCTCACCGAGCGAGAGCTCGAGGTCCTCCAGCTGCTGGCCTTCGGGTACACGAACCGGGACATGGGCACCCGGCTCTTCATCTCCCCGGACACCGTGAAGACCCACCTCGAGCACATCTATCAGAAGCTGGGAGCCACCGATCGCACCGCCGCCGTGGCCGAGGCCATGCGGCGGCGTCTCATCGAGTAGCCCGGCCCCTCCCCGGGCTCGCCGTCAGGTGGGCGACGGCGATGGAGGCGGCGGCGGAGGCGTCGATGGGGGCGGCGGCGGAGGCGAGGGAGGCGGCGGCTCCGGTGACGAC
>DAITPV010000126.1:0-6200 GCA_036833435.1 Actinomycetota bacterium
TGGGTACCGCACCCATCGCCGCGGGGGTGGCCGTGGCGGCTCCGGCCGCACCCCTGGTCGCACCTCCTCCAACCGGGAAGCTCCCCGTCGCCAAGCCCGGCGCCCCGGACAAGCACCGCCTCCTGGCACTGGTCCCACCCGAGGGCATCCAGCGCGTGGAGCGAGACCAGGGTGACCGGGTGAACACGTTCCCGCATCTGCTGATCCAGGAGCTGCTGTCGCTGATCATCGTGACCGCGGCGCTGATCATCTTCTCCACGTTCGTCAACGCGCCACTCCGGGAGCTGGCCAACCCCAACCTCACGCCGAACCCCTCGAAGGCTCCGTGGTACTTCCTGGGCCTCCAGGAGCTGCTGCGGTACTTCCACCCGATGGTGGCCGGGGTGCTGGTACCCACGCTGTTCTTCGGGTTCCTGTTCGTCCTCCCGTACGTGGACCGGAACCCCAGCACCAAGCCCGGTGACCGCAAGCTGGCCCTGGTGCTGTTCACGATGCTGCTGATGTTCTTCGCCATCCTCACGATCATCGGAGCGTTCTTCCGAGGACCGGGGTTCAACTTCGTGTGGCCCTGGTCGGACGGGGTGTTCTTCGACCTATGAGCCGCGAGACGTTCGCCATCCTCATCGTGGCCGCGCTGTTCGGCCTGTTCTTCCTGCTCCTGGTGGCCTCGCTGATCCGGTCACGGAAGGCCGCGGCGGTGTTCAAGGAGGCGGCCGCCGGAGCCCGCCCCCGGGCCGAGCCGGGGCCGGAGGAGAAAGAGAAGGTCAAGCCCAAGCCGGTCTCCCGCCGGGACTTCTTCCGCAAGTCGCTGCTGGCGTCGCTGGGGCTGTTCAGCCTGCAGTTCGGCGCCGCGAGCGTGGCGTTCCTGTGGCCGAACCTGCGAGGCGGATTCGGGTCGGTGATCGACCTCGGCCTGTCCCCCGACGCCGTCAAGCAGCAGATCCAGAGCGACCGGCAGCCCTTCTATTTCGGGGCGGGCCGGTTCTACCTGGTGGCCTACGACGGTGACGGCGCGGACACCGTGTACCAGGGGCTGACCAGCGACGGAATCATGGCCCTGTACCAGAAATGCGTGCACCTGGGCTGCCGGGTCCCGTTCTGCACCCAGAGCCAATGGTTCGAGTGTCCGTGCCACGGCTCGAAGTACAACCGGGCCGGCGAGTACCGTGACGGGCCCGCCCCTCGAGGGATGGACCGATTCGCGGTCACCGTCCAGAACGGGATCGTGCAGGTCGACACCGGCGAGATCGTCCTCGGGCCCCCACGGGGGACCAACACCACGGGGCAGAACCCCGAGGGCCCGTTCTGCGTGAACGTCGGGGGCGAATGACCGGCCTGCTCGCCCTGTCCACCGCCGCCACGCTCGCGCTGATCGGCGCAGGGGTGGTGGCTCTGGCGTTCATCGCCGGGCTGATCGTCCTGGGCCTTCGGAGACGAGGCCCGCAGGGCCCGGACATCCCGCCGGGGATGCGCCCAGGGCCGGCCGACGAGGTCCTCGAGCGGCGCCAGATCGAGAAAGTCATGTTCTGGGGAGTGGCGTTCATGATCCTCATCGCTCCCTGGCTGGCGGCCATCTGGCTCGGCGAGCCGAACCAGAACGTGGACGACGAGATCGAGCTCATCGCCCGGTCCCGGGAGCGAGGCTCGATGTGGTTCCAGGTCTCCTCGGAGGAGAACCCCACGGGCTTCGGGTGTGCCCGGTGCCACGGGGAAGAAGCCCAGGGTGGCTCCGTGCCGTTCACCACGCCTGACGGTGAGTTCATCCCCGCGTACCCGGTGCCGCCCCTGAACAACGTGTGCGGCCGGCTCCAGATCGAGGAAGAGGGCGGGATCCGCGAGACCATCATGCAGGGCCGGGAAGGAACCCCCATGCCTTCGTGGAGCGTCCAGTTCGAAGGCCCCATGAACGACCAGCAGATCCAGGACCTGATCCAGTACATCGTGTCGATCCAGGAGCTCCCGGAGGGGCAGCCCAACCTGTGCCTCAATCCGGAGGAGGCGGCCGAGGGTGGCGCGGAGGAATCACCCGCTGCCGATGAGTCACCGGCGGCCGAGGAGTCACCGGAGACCGCATGACCGACCTCGTTGCCCTGACCGAGACGAACATCGAGGGATCGCTGGTGGTGGTGGCCGGCTTCATCCTGTTCGGCGGGGCCACCTGGCTCCTCGCGGCCGCGGTCATGGGTGTCCGGATGGGCTACCTGATCTCCGCCACATCGCTGTTCGGGTTCATGGTCATCCTGTCGGCCCTGTGGGTCTTCGGGGCGCCCGGCACGCCGCGGTTCCTGGGGCCGAAGGGCGACCTGCCTCAGTGGTTCGGGTTGGCCGAGGGGGTGGACGTCACCTCCCCCACCTATCCGCAGGTGGATCAGTACCCGGGCGAACCCTGGACCGATCCGGCAGAGGATCCGGCCCTGGCCCCCGAGGTAGAAGCCGCCACACTGGCGTTCCAGGAGTTCCTGGCGGAGGAAGCGACCGCTGAGCTCCAGTCCTCAGGGATCGAGGGCGAGGTGGTTCCCGAGGCGTTCGAGCTCGAGGACATGCGGTTCGCAACCGTGGAGGAAACCCAACTGGCCATGGCCCAGGCCTTCGCCGCGGACGGCGGGCCCGAGGTCCTGGTGGTCGGGTACAAGGATCCCGGTGACGAGGGCGCCCCCTCCTTCTACTTCCTGGGAGCATCACTGATCGGGTTCGTGGCCCACCTGCCCTTCCTGGACCGGGCCGAGCGGAAGCGCAAGGAGATTCTGACCGGCGGCGAGCAGCCCCCTTGGCGGGGCCCGGCCTAGAGGAGGACGCGGATGGACCTGGCTCCGGTGATCGCGGCGACCGAGGTGGGAGGCTGGTCGTTCATCCTGTTCGTGGTGATGGTCGTGGTCGTGTTCGTCGCCATGCTCATCACCCTGGCTCGATAGCTGCCGCACCCACCGCTTCGATCGTTCGATCCACCTCTTCGGCTCCGTGAGCGGCAGAGAGGAACCAGGCTTCGTAGCCGGAGGGCGGGGGGTACACACCGTTCTCGAGCATGGCGTGAAAGAACCTGGCGTACACGTCGTGATCGGCGGTGCGGGCTGAGTCGTAGTCGGTGACTGCGCCTTCACCGAAGAACACCGAGAACAGTGATTCGACCCGGTTGATGGTGTGTGGCACGCTGGCCTCTGACAGCGCCCTCGAGATACCAGCAGTCAGCCGGTCCGTGGCGTCGTTCAGGTCCGGGTACGGATCGAGCCGCTCCACCAGCTCCAGCGCCGCCAGCCCAGCAGCAACGGCCACGGGATTTCCCGACAGCGTCCCGGCCTGATACACGGGACCCACGGGCGCGAGATGCTCCATGATCTCCGCCCGTCCCCCGAACGCTGCGCACGGGAATCCCCCGCCCATGACCTTGCCGAGGATGGTGAGGTCGGGTGACACGCCGAACCGCTCCTGCGCGCCTCCGCGGGCCAGTCGGAACCCGGTGATCACCTCGTCGAAGACGAGGAGCGCACCGTGCTCGGCGGTGACATCGCGGAGTCCCTCCAGGAATCCAGGGGCAGGAGGCACCACGCCCATGTTCGCGGCCACGGGCTCCACGATCACGCAGGCGATCTGCTCCCCCGCAGCCGAGAACGCCTCGCGCACCGCCTCGAGGTCGTTGAACGGCAGCACGATGGTGTCGGCTGTCGCCCCCTCGGTGACGCCCCGAGTCCCGGGGATCCCGAACGTGGCCACGCCGGAACCCGCCTCCGCGAGCAATGCATCCGAGTGGCCGTGGTAACAGCCCGCGAACTTCACGATTCGCGGCCTGCCGGTGGCCCCCCGTACCAGACGGATGGCGCTCATGGCCGCCTCTGTTCCCGATGACACCAGGCGAACCATCTCCACCGACGGCACCGCCTTGACCACGGCCTCGGCCAGGGCCACCTCGCCCTCGGTGGGCATCCCGAACGACGTCCCCTTCCGGGCCGCGACCGTTGCGGCCTCCACGATCTCCGGCCGGGCGTGGCCGAACAGCAGCGCGCCCCACGACTGGACGTAGTCCAGATACCGGTGGCCGTCCGCGTCCGCCACCCACGCGCCTTCGCCGCTGACAGCAAACGGAGGGGTCCCGCCGACGGCCCCGAACGCCCGCACCGGGGAGCTCACCCCACCGGGGATCACCTCGGAGGCCCGGCGGAACAGGTCGTCGGAGCGACTCATCCCGCTATCCTCGCCTCACGTCGACGAGGAGGTAAGCATGCGGCTGCGATCCCCCATGGACGCTCGGAAGCCCCATCGGTCCCCGGTCAACATCCGCCATATCGACGAGCGTACCGCGGGCGAACGGCTCGCCGACGCGGTAACCGGAGGCATCGGGTCGTGGCCGTTCATCATCATCCAGTCCACGCTCCTCCTCTCGTGGATCGTCCTCAACGGAGTGCTCATCGGGAACTGGCTCGGCGGAAAGCCGTTCGACCCGTACCCGTTCATCCTCCTGAACCTGGTCCTGTCGTTCCAGGCCGCCTACACCGGGCCGGTGGTGATGATGAGCCAGAACCGCCAGTCGGCGAAGGACCGGTTCGAGGCGGAGCACGACTACAAGGTGAACCAGGAAGCACTGGAGCGACTGAAGCGCCTGGAGAAGAACCAGGAAGAACTGAAGAAGCTGCTCGGCGGGTTGAGCAGGTGACGCTGTCGGTTCAGGAGTAGCAGGTCAGGCCAGCCACTCCGATGCTTCTTTGGCGTGGTACGTGAGGATCATGTCGGCGCCGGCGCGACGGATCGCCGTGAGAACTTCTAGGGTTGCCCGGGGCCCATCGATCCATCCTCGCTCCGCGGCGGCCTTGAGCATGGCGTACTCGCCGGACACGTTGTACGCGGCTATGGGGAAGCGGGTCTCGTTCTTGGCCCGGCGGATCACGTCGAGGTACGGGAGCGCGGGCTTCACCATGACGATGTCGGCGCCCTCCTCGATATCCTGGCGCACCCCGCGAAGGGCCTCGTCGGCGTTGGCCGGATCCATCTGATACGCGGTGCGGTCGCCAAACTGTGGAGCACCCTCGGCGGCGTCGCGGAACGGTCCGTAGAACGACGAGGCGAACTTGGCCGCGTACGCCAGGATGCCGGTTTCCGCGTCTCCGTCGGCGTCCAGGGCTCCCCGGATCGCCGCCACCTGGCCGTCCATCATCCCCGAAGGGGCCACCAGGTCTGCCCCTGCCTCGGCCTGCGCCGTGGCGATCTGCCGGTACCGGTCCAGGGTCCGGTCGTTGTGGACCGCACCGTCATCGGCCAGCACGCCGCAATGTCCGTGGTCGGTGTACTCACAGAGGCACAGGTCCGCGATCAGGACGGCATCGTCACCGAGCTCCGCTCGAAGCGCGCGGAGGCCCTGCTGGGAGATCCCCTCCGCCGCTCCCGCTTCGCTGCCGTCGGGGTCCTTGCTCGCCGGGATCCCGAACAGGACGAAGCCGAGCACCCCTCGCGAGTGGATCTCCCGAGCCTCCTTGGCCAGGGTCTCCAGGGTGTGCTGGTGATGGCCGGGCATCGAGGCGATGGGCGCCGCCTCGGAGATCCCCTCCTTCACGAACAACGGCGCCACCAGGTTTCGCGGGCTCAGATCCGTCTCTCGGACCAGCGCGCGGACGGCGGCGGACCGTCGCAGGCGGCGTGAACGGTGCTCAGGGAACGCCATGGACCCGATGGTACAGCTACAAGGGGTTGGCGAAGTCCAGCGTCACGTCGCAGGACACCTCGCCCTCGGGAGGGGCGGCCGGCGTCGACAGCACCATGGAGTCCCGATACGTCCTCCCGGGCTGCACGTTGATCAAGCTGGTGGAGCTGGTGGCGATCACCACCCCGGACTCGTCGGTGGCTTCGCCGTTGACCAGGACCGTGCTGTACTCCTCCTCGCTGGTCAGCTCGAACGTCGCGGTGATGTTGCCGATGTCCGCGTTGTGCTCGCACGCGGTGACCTCGATGGTGATCCCCGCTTCCTCCGGGTCCTCCTCCAACGGGTTGAAGTCCCCGCCGAAGCAGGCGGTCCCGCCGAGGACCAGGGCAATGAGCAGCGCGGTTCGTGCGAACATGCCGACCTCCCTCCGGGCGAGGGTGACCGAGCGGCCCTGCGCTGTCAACCGGATCTGGACAGGGCCCCGACGACCGCGTCGAGGAGGCCGTCCTCGGTGTGAGGGCACCTGCGCTGATGTTGCCGGCAGTCGGCCAGGGCATCGTCGGGATCGAATGCC
>DAITPV010000127.1:0-6195 GCA_036833435.1 Actinomycetota bacterium
GACGGGGTCAGCCAAGCACCCGGACCAGCAACAGGCCCAGCACCGGCACCACGGCCACCACCGTGGCGAACAGGACCAGCAGGAACACGCTGTGCGCGATCTCCCGAGGTAACGTCATGCGCCCCCTCCTCTCAGTCCTTCGGGGATCAGCGCGCCCGACGAGTAGCGCTCTTCCACTGCCGGTGCGTGCCGCTCCCAGACCTCCGTGGCCCACAGCTCCACGTGGCTGCGGTTGCCGATGGCCTTGGCCTGCTTCCCCAGAGCGACCTTGTCTCGCAGCTTTCGAGGGATCACCAGCCGGCCTTGCTCGTCCAGCCCGCTGGGCTGCGCGTTGCCGAACACCATCCGGCGGTAATCCCGGTTCTCACGGAGGGCGACGTCCAGGTCCTCCATCTTGGCGGCGGCCTGGTCCCAGTCGGCCAGCGGATAGACGTAGATGCACCGGTCCTGGCCCAGGGTGAACATCACTCCGTCCCGGAGCAGCTCCCGCCAGTCCGTCGGCAGGGAGATCCGCCCCTTGGGATCCACGCTGTAGTCGTGCTCGCCGTACAGCCCGGCCACCGGCCCTCGCCTTCCCCTCCGCTAGAGTTCCACTGTTATCCCACTGGCACTCCACCCGGTCAAGGCGGGAAGGGGAATTACAAGGTTGTAATCTGAGGACTAGCTAGATTGGGCTAGTTCTCTACTTGACGCACGGGCTCCCATCAGGTAGACTTCTTCCTGATGGGACGTTTCTGCTGGTCACGCGCAGTTTTCCTAAGTTCCTTCCGAGCATCGGGAGGGAACAGTTTTCTCAGCGCTTCCTCATTGTCCCATTCGCGGGGTTTCTTCTTGGGTCTAGGCACGGTGCTCTCCTAGTGGCTCAGAACGTGAAGCGGCAAGCGATGGACCTGCCCCGGTTGATCGAGCAGTTCGGCACGGATGCCAAGTGCCGGGAGTACCTCGAAGACCTCCGCTGGCCCGATGGAGTGACCTGCCCCAGGTGTGGCGAGAAGAAGATTTCCCGGATCGGGTGGAACCCCAAGCCTGGGAAGAAGGGCCGGTTCCAGTACGACTGTGGCTCATGCCGCTACCGCTTCTCTCCGACCGTGGGCACGATCTTTCATGACTCCCATCTTCCCCTGTGGAAGTGGTTCGCGGCGGTCTATTTGATGATCGAATCGAAGAAGGGCATCAGCTCGAACCAGCTCAAGCGGACGCTCCGAGTCGCGGACAAGACCGCGTGGTTCCTCACCCACCGAATCCGGGCAGCCATGAAGGACGACCTTCCCGCCCTGCTTGAAGGCATCGTGGAAGTGGACGAGACCTACATCGGCGGCAAGACGGAGGGCAGGGGGCAGGGGCGGAAGAACAAGACGATGGTGGTCGGTGCCATTCAGCGTGGCGGGAAGGCACGGCTCAAGGCCGAGACGCGGACCCCCTCCACCATCGTCCTCGAAGCGTTCATCGAGTCCGTGACCGGAGACAAGGCGAGCGCGATCTACACAGACTCGGCGCCTGCCTACCGGCGCATGGCGGAGCGAGACCCCCGGCATGAATCCGTGGACCACTCGGCGGAGGAATGGGTGCGGGGGGAGGTTCACACCAATAGCGTGGAGAACGTGTGGAGCCTGCTCAAGCGGTCCATCGTGGGCTCCTATCACAAGCTCTCGGTCAAGCATCTGCCCGCCTACCTGGACGAGTTCACCTTCCGGTTCAACGGGCGAGAGAACCCCTTCCTGTTCAGGGACACGCTGCTCAGGCTGATCGGTGAGGAACCACTGACGTATGAGGCGCTGACTGAGGCTAGGTAGGCAGTTCATCGAGTTCCAGGGGGAGGTTCGGGCCGGGGCATCGGATTCTGAAGTGCCCCACAAGGTCTTCTCTCAGGTTCATTCCCGCCACCCTTACCTCGACGCAGTATTCCTTCCCGTCCAACTTGTCGTTCGGGATGCGGAAATTCCAGTTCTGCCACATCTCCGGACTTGCGCCGTAGAACCAGTCCTCACCTTCATGCTGGTACGCGACCGCGATTCTCTGAATCTCATTGTTAGGGAGCAAAGGCATGATCGTCGCCATGTCCGGCCGATGGGTAGGCGCCCACAGTCCCTGAGTTTCTAGGACGGGCTGCTCATCCGCCTGGGGCAACCTACCGCCAGGATAGAAAGCGAGCCTCACTCCGGCGGCATCTACCCTGGCAATCGGATTACGGCCGGGAGGGTCATTGGTGACCCCAACATGAACGAAGCGAATGGGGATCTTTCGGTCCTTGAGATGTTTGGTTCGGACATCGCCCCCAACCCAAGTGAAGTGAACGTGAGGTTGATCCGGCGGCGAATGAGGGCGCTTGGTGAGCCGCCGTTTGCTCAACTCGGCAACTACGGCCGCCAGCACCAAGAAGAGACAGACCCCGAAGGCGATCTGTAGGCTCACCGGAAGACGCTTGGCGTATCCCAATGCCGCGCTTCCACCCACTGACACGGCCGCAAGGAGCAGGTATCTGGCCAGGTCTTGGAGGATTGCCTTGATGCCGAACGTGGCGCGAAGCCAAGCGGCGAACTGGGCCATTCCGATCTCCCCTCGGTAGCCGTCAGCCCCCCGGCTGGGGGACCGATCCAACTACCCACGGGGAATCCTATACGTGCATGAAGTATAGAAGAAGGTAGATTGGACTAGTCACACCCGACTGGGGACGGCCAGGTACTGCTCCCACTCCGGCTCCAGACGGCCGACCGACAGTCGGAACCCGTCCCGTGGGGCGAACGGCTCGCGTCGCAGAACCAGGCCGGCCTCGTGATGGAGCCGGTTCTCCTTCTTCGAGTTGCATCGCCGGCACGCCGCCACCACGTTCTCCCAGGTGTGCATCCCGCCCCTCGACCGAGGGATCACGTGGTCGACGTTCTCCGCGGCCTTCCCGCAGTACTGGCAGGTCCACTCGTCCCGGGCGAACACGGCCCGCCGGGTCAGCGACGCCTTGGCCCGATACGGGACCTTGACGAAGTAGTTGAGGCGGACCACGGAAGGGGCGGGGACGCTGAGCTTCTCGGAGCGGAACACCATCCCGTTGCTCTCGAGGATCTCCGCCTTCTCCTTGAGGATGAGCACCACCGCTCGCCTCGCGGCTACCACCGCGAGGGGTTCGAACGTGGCGTTCAGGACCAGCGATCTCCCCAAGCGAATCACCCTTTCGAGGACGTCATTATACGGGCGCCTTTGACTGGCCCTTCTTAAATGGGTACTTGACCGCGACGGATCACAGGCGTGTAATTCGGTCGGGAGGCGGCGTCAGCAGCGCCGGTGTCCCAAGGATGACGGGCGCCCATGTCGTGGGGCCGCGCGGGGCGTCTTAGGGATGAAGGGCGCCGGCCGCGCCGCCTCCCTTTCCTTCTTTCCGATCCCGGAACCGGCGCACGCCCTCGGCGAACTCGGGATGCTCCGCCGTGGGGTTCCCCATCCGGGCCTCCAGCACCAGCCCCTCCTCGAGCGGGACGCCGAACGTGGCCAACACGCTCCGCCGGTCGGATCGCAGGCTGGCCTGTCCGAACGAGGCGATCCGCTCGGCCAGCTCCACGGCTCGCGCCAGGGCCCGCCCGTGAGGGACCACCTCCTGGACCAGGCCCATGGCCAGGGCTCGATCGGCGTCGAGGCGTTCCCCGGTCTCCAGCAGGTACAGGGCGTTCCCGGTCCCCACCCGCCGGGTCATCCGTTGCGTGCCGCCGTCCACCCACGGCACCCCGGCGCTGCGGTTGAGCGCGGCGAACACCGCCCCCGATCCGGCCACCGCGAAGTCGCACCAGCAGGCCAGCTCGATCCCCCCGCCCACGCAGTAGCCCTCCACCGCGGCGATGCGAGGCTTGCCCGGCTCCAGGTTCGAGAACCCCAGCGGGGCGTTCTCGGCTGCTCCGGGACGGGAGATCAGGCCGTCGATGTTCTTGAGGTCGGCACCGGCACAGAACGCGCGGTCCCCCGCTCCCGTGACCACCAGGACCGAAGCCCTGTCGTCCCCGCCGAACTCCTCGATCGCTGCGGTCAGCCGGTCGGCGGTCTCGCCGTCGATGCAGTTGCGCACCTCGGGGCGATTGATCGTCAGGATGGTGACCGCGCCGCGGCGCTCCACCAGCACCTTGTCGCCGGGCATGGCCGGGCGATGATAGCCCGGCCGGCAGTCCTCAGTACGGGGCGCCACCGTAAGATGGTGTGTCGGCCGAACCCGAGGGCCCCGGGCGACGGAGGTAGGGATGGTGGAGGAGGCCAGGAGCAGCGGCTCGCCCGAGTGGGCGTGGTTCCAGCAGACGTTCGAGGAGATCGCCTCGAACGTCGGGCGGGTCATCCAGGGGAAGACCCACGAGGTCCGCCTGGCGCTGTCGGCCCTGTGCGCCGAGGGACACCTGCTCATCGAGGACGTCCCCGGCGTGGGCAAGACCATGCTGGCCAAGGCCATGGCCAGGTCCTTCGACTGCTCCTTCCGGCGCATCCAGTTCACCCCCGATCTCCTGCCCACCGACATCACCGGGGTCAACGTGTTCAACCAGGAGCGAGGGGACTTCGAGTTCAAGCCGGGGGCCATCTTCGCCAACATCGTCCTCGGCGATGAGATCAACCGAGCCAGCCCCAAGACCCAGTCCGCGCTGCTGGAGAGCATGGAGGAGCAGCAGGTGACGGTGGACGGAGAGACCTACCAGCTCGGGGTCCCGTTCATGGTGATCGCCACCCAGAACCCCATCGAACACGAGGGCACGTACCCGCTTCCCGAGTCCCAGCTGGACCGGTTCATGATGCGGCTGGCCATCGGGTATCCCTCGCCGGAGGCCGAGGCGGAGATCCTGGCGACGCACGGCACGTCGTCCACCCTCGACGACATCGGCCCCGTTGCCGACGCCACGGGCGCGGCCCGGATGATCGCGGTGGCCCGCGAGGTGTTCGTGGCCGAGTCCCTCCGCCGGTACATCGTCGACATCGCCGACGCCACCAGGCGGCACCCCGACGTCTACCTGGGCGCCAGCCCGAGAGCGGCGATCATGCTCCTTCGCGCATCACGGGCCCTGGCCGCCGCGGACGGTCGCGACTACGTGGTTCCCGACGACTTGAAGGCCCTGGTGATCCCGGTGCTGGGACACCGGATGATCGTCTCGGCCGACGCGGCGATGAGCGGGCGGGGCACCGAGACCGTGCTCAACGAAGCGCTCGACGAGGTCCCGGTCCCGGTCCAGGGCTGAGAACGTGCTCACCGGCCGGGCCTTCGCGGTGCTCGGCGGCGCGGTGGCCCTGTACGTCGCTTCGAGGATGGTCGGCTCCGCCGACCTGCACATGGTTTCCCTCGGTCTGCTGGTCCTGGTCCCGATCGCCGCGCTCCTGGTCCGGGTGAACCGACAGCAGGTCACCGCGATCCGCCGGCTCTCGGCCCGGCGAACCTTCCCCGGGGGACGGGTCAAGGTCGAGCTGGAGATCCACGGCTCGGGCAGAAGCCGCGCGCCGTTCCTTCTCCTCGAGGATCGGGTCCCGCCGGGGCTCGGCCCTCCGGCTCGTGCCGTGGCCGGAGACCTGCCTCCCGGCGGCCGGCGGGTGATCACCTACGAGCTGGTCCCCCGAGCCAGGGGCCGGTACCCCATCGGCCCGTTGCGCGTGCTGGTGTCCGACCCGTTCGACCTGATCCGCCACGTGATCCCGTTCCGCGAACGTCAGGAGCTGTTGGTGTACCCAGAGGTCGAGGATCTGGGAGGAGCCCGGCAGGCCGCGCCGGCGGGATCGGCGGGCGACTCATCGACCCGCCAGCTGTTCCGTTCCGGCGAGGACTTCTACACGATGCGCCAGTACGAGGTGGGCGACGACCTTCGCCGGATCCACTGGCCCAGCGTGGCCCGGACCGGGGACCTGATGATCCGGCAGGACGAGGCCGCCCGCCGAGCCTCCGCGGTCCTGTTCCTCGACACTCGGGAGGAGGCCCTGGGCAACTGGAAGGAGGCCTTCGAGCGCGCCGTGTCGGCGGCGGCATCGATGGGGGTCCACCACGTGCGGGCCGGCTATCGGGTCCGGCTGGCCACCCCCGAGCAGCCTCCCCGGTTCCTCGATCGCGACCAGCTGCTCGAGCTGCTGGCCGTGGTCCAGCCGTCGCGGGTCACCACGCTCACGCCCGGCCTGCGCCGGTTGCGAGACGCCAGCGCCGGAGGCGCCTCCCTCCTCGTGGTCACCGGGATCCCCACGCCGGCCGAGGTGGCT
>DAITPV010000128.1:0-6162 GCA_036833435.1 Actinomycetota bacterium
GGAGAAGCCGCCCGTCGAGGTGGCCGATCCTCCGGGCGGCGAGGACCCCGCCGAGGATTCGGATGGTCAGGGCTCCGATGGGGAGGGGAAGGGCGGCGGGGGTGGCGGTCAACAGCCCGCGGCGGTGGTGGCCCGAGACGACGATGAGGGGGACGTGTCCACCGGCACCGGTGATGGCGGCGGCGGGGCCGGCGGCGGTGGCGGCGGTGGCGGCGGGAATGGCGGAAATGGTGGTGGCGGCAACGGCGGCGGGGGAGGTGGAGGCGGAGACGTGGACGAAGGCGTCGTCCCCCCGGCGCCTCCACCCCCTCCGCCTCCGGCAGACACCGACGGCGTTCCGGTCAGCAGCGGTGTTCCGCCGGTCGTCGATGTCCCGGACCCCGTGGATGGCGACGACGGTCAGGATGACGGGGAGGAGGACCCGGCCACCAAGCCCGACGATGATTGCGAGCTCGTCAACGAGGACGGCGAGGACGATGAGGATGACGACGAGCCGGATGACGACGGTGACCACGAGGGCGAGGACGAGTTGGTTTCCTGGGGCCAGGACGACGACTCCTGGGACTGGGACTGACCGGCCCCCCGACCTTCCCGCCCCCGAGCTCTCCGACCTCTGATCAGCTGACCGGCCGCGTGGCCATCGAGGAAGCCCTCCGCGATCTGGGGTTCGTTCTCGATCGCCGCTCGCGTGACGCCTCCTACCATGCGGCTCGCCCGAACCCGTACCTGACGTACTGGGTCCATCTCTACGGGGATGGCAGCGCTCTCTTCACCTGGGAGTTCGCCATCGCCGAGTACGCGGGGACGTTGGGGCTCCAGGTGGGATCGGGGGAGGAGCTGAACACCTTCCTGTATCCGAGGCAGGACCTCCGAGGTCCGCAGGATCCGGCGTGGGTGGTGGCCCAGATCGACGCCACCGAAGCGATCCTCCGTTCCTTCTCCCTCGTGGACCCAGCCTGAGCGCTGGTCCCTTGACAACCACACCGGCCGCCGGGTACGGTACTGCTCGTACTAGTCCTAAATAAACTAGTCCGAGGAGGACCAGTGAGCACGGAGGAGGCCCACATGCCCCAGATGCCCGCTTCTGTGGAGCGCCCTCGGCTTCGCCCGATCGAAGGAGGCCGGGCCGACGAACCGTCGCGCGTGGTCGCCGTGGTGCTGTCCGATGGGTCGGTCCGCGAGCTTGGAGCCGGCTGGGATGCCGGCCACGACGATCGGTCCTGGTCATCCGGCTCGGTGGCCGGCGATGGATGGGTCCTGTGGTGGGAGCGGCGATCGTTCCGGTGAAAGACGAGAGTCCCGAGCTCCCGGTGACCTCGTATGCCGTCCTCGGCCTGCTGACCTACGGCGAGCATTCGGGCTACGACCTGATGAAGCTGATCGAGAACTCCATCGGCTTCTTCTTCACTCCGGCGAAGAGCCAGATCTACGGCGAGCTGAAGCGACTGGTTTCCGTTGGCTACGCCAGCGAGCGAACCGTGGCGCAGGACCGCCGTCCCGACAAGCGGATCTTCAGCATCACCCCTGGGGGACAGGCCGCGCTCCGCGACTGGCTGGAGAGCGCCGAGGTTCCTCCCGACGAGGTCAAGAGCCCGTCCATGGTCAAGCTGTTCTTCGGCCAGCACATGAGCCGGGAGTCGCTGCTGGCTCAGCTCAAGCAGGTTCGGGAGGAAGCCCGGGACAAGCTCGAGCACCTGAAGCTCATCGAGGTGGGGATCAAGGACCAGGAATCGCTGTTCCACCCGTACCTCACCCTGAAGGCCGGCCTGACGTACGCCCGGGCCACGATCCGCTGGGCCGACGAGACGATCCGGGAGATCGAGGGGAGGGAAGGGGAATGACCCCCGCCGATCCCGGGCGCGCATCCACCGAATCGGCCGTAGTGGTCGAGGACCTGATCAAGGTGTTCCCCGGTCCCGGAGGGGGGCAGATCGAAGCGGTGGACGGGGTGTCGTTCACGGTCCGCCGGGGCGAGGTGTTCGGATTGCTGGGCCCCAACGGCGCCGGAAAGACCACCACGCTGGAGATCATCGAAGGCCTGCAGTCCCCGACCGGGGGCCGGACCGAGGTCCTGGGTCTGGACTCCCAGCGCGACCGGGCCCGGATGAAGGAACGGATCGGCGTTCAGCTGCAGGCCGGCGCCTACTTCGACTTCCTGACGCTGGAGGAGATCCTGGACCTGTTCGGGTCGTTCTACCCCCGAAGTCTTCCGCCCGTCGAGCTCCTTGAGAAGGTGGGGCTGGTGGAGAAGCGCCGGGCGCTCGTGCATCAGCTGTCGGGCGGCCAGGCGCAGCGATTCTCCATCGTGGCCTCCATGGTCAACGACCCCGATGTGGTGTTCCTGGATGAGCCGACCACCGGCCTGGACCCCCAGGCCCGGCGAAACCTGTGGGACCTCATCAGGGTGATCAACGGGGACGAGGAGAAGACCGTGGTCCTCACCACCCACTACATGGAAGAGGCGGAGATCCTCTGCGATCGGGTGGCCATCATCGACCACGGACGCATCGAGGCCCTGGACACCCCGGTCGGCCTGGTCCACGCCCTTCCGGTGACCTATCGGATCCAGTTCGCCACTCCGCAGGAGGTCGACGAGTCGGATCTCCGGGGGCTTCCGGGTGTCTCGGAGGTCACCATGTCGATGAACGGCGGCTACGGGTACGAGCTTGGCGTATCGCGGGCCCAGGTGACCCTCCCGGCGTTCGTGTCCTGGGCGGAGCGGAACAAGGTGCAGGTCGACGACGTTCGGGTGCTGCCGGCAACGCTCGAGGACGTGTTCCTGTCGGTGACGGGACACGCGCTCCGCGAGTGAGGGGTGGGGAGGAGTAGGCAGATGCTCAAGCTGTTCGTGGCCAGCGTCAAGATGCTGTATCGGGATCGGCAGGCGCTGTTCTGGGCCATGGCCTTCCCGGTGATCTTCACCGTGGTGTTCGGGCTCTTCGACTTCACCCAGACCCCGGAGCTGGACGTCCGGGTGGTGGCCGATGAGCCCTCTCCGGTCTCCCGAGCCCTGGTCGACGGGCTCGCCGAGATGGAGTCGTTCACCGTGGAGACGTCCTCCGACCTCGAGGCTGTGCGACGGGAAGTGGAGGACGGCGTCACCGACGTCGCGGTGGCCGTCCCTGCCGGAGTGAGCGACCCGTCGAGCGCCGCGGGCGGCACCGGTGCACCGGCCGAGCTGGAGGTCCTCTACAACGAGTCGAACTTCGACGAGAACCAGTTCGCCCTGGAGACGATCGGTCGAGTGGTGGACGGCCTCAACCTCGAGCTGTCCGGCGTCTCCACCCCTCCGCTGCAGCTGGAGGAGGAGGCCATCATCGGAAGATCCATCGAGTACTACGACTTCCTGCTCCCCGGGCTGGTGGCCATGGGGGTGATGAACTTCTCCATCGTGGGGATGTCGGTGGCCGTGGCCCGGTTCCGCGAACAGCGGATCCTCCGTCGGATACTGGCCACCCCGCTTCGCCCCGTGAAGTTCCTGACCTCGCAGGTGCTTGCCCGTGTGCTCCTGGCCATGGTTCAGGCCCTGTTGATCATGGCCGTCGGGGTGTACCTGTTCGGGGCGAACATCTACGGCAGCGTGCTGGCCATGCTGGTCCTCACCTCGCTGGCGAACCTGGCCTTCCTGAACCTGGGGTTCGCGGTGGCGGGACGCGCCTCAAACCCGGACGCCGCCCAGGGGATCGGGACGGCGGTGGCCATCCCCATGATGTTTCTCTCGGGCGTGTTCTTCCCCACCGACACCCTCCCGGAGGCGGTTCAGGCCGTGGTCCAGTACCTGCCGTTGACGCCGCTGATCGAGGCGCTCCGGCAGATCTCCGTGGAGGGATTGTCGATCACCTCGACGGGACCCCAGGTTGCGCTGTTGGGGGCCTGGGTGGGGGTCTCGTTCCTCATCGCCAGCAGGTCGTTCCGATTCGGCAAAGCGTAGGGTCGAGGTTCGGCGGTCTCGAGGTGAAGAAGGCGAAGTAAGAACGTCGTCCCGCGCGGGTTGGGCTACCCTGGAGGAGATGGACTTCAAGCGCGCGCAGGTGGTGTTCGCGCATCCCGACGACGCCGAGTTTCTGTGCGGGGGAACCGTGGCCACGTGGACACAGGAGGGAGCGGAGGTGGCGTACGTGTGTGCCACGGACGGCTCCGCGGGATGGAACGGACCTGACCTCGACCGCCCGGAGATTGCCGAGATCCGCGAGCGAGAGATGCGCGAGGCCGCCGCGATCCTGGGCGTCGGTGACGTGCGGTTCCTGGGGTTCGTCGACGGCAAGTTGGCGCCCGACCTGGACCTGCGGATGGCTGTCACCCGCGAGGTCCGGAGGTTCCGGCCGGACGTGATCGTGACTCCCGACCCCTCGATGCTGTGGGCCGGCCGTTCGTACATCAACCATCCCGATCACCGAGCCATCGGCGAGGCGGTGCTCGCCGTGGTGGCCTGCGATGCGCCCACTCGCCCCCAATTCCCCGAGCTGCTTGAGGAAGGGTTCGAGCCCTACAAGGTGCCGGCGTTGTGGCTGTCCACGGAGGGTTCCGACAGCGACCTCCGGGTGGATATCGGCGATACCCTCGACCTCAAGATCAAGGCGCTGCGGGCCCACGCCAGCCAGATCGAGAACATGGGCGACTTCGACGTCGAAGCCAGGATGCGTGAATGGGGGTCACAGATCGCCCGCGACGATCCCTTCGAGCTGGGCGAGGCGTTCCGCACGTTCGACCTTGAGGACTGATGGACGAAGAACAGGAGTACGGGCCACCGGAGGGGGAGGAGAAGGACAACATCCAGGCCGACCTGGATGACCTGGGGTCCATGCAGGCGGCCTTCCAGGCCCAGGGGATGAAGGGAGTCATCGTGGCCTGTCCCGACTGCGGGTCGGACCACTACTACGGCTGGGACCTCCTTCGCGAGAACCTCGAGCACATGCTGGCCACCGGTGAGCCCCGGATGCACGAGCCGGCCTTTGAGCCGAACGAAGAGGACTACGTCCTGTGGGACTACGGGAAGGGTTACGTCGACGCGCTGGCCGACGCCGGGCTGGATGCCGGCCAGCCGGTGGGCCTCGGAGCCTGTGCCTGGTGCGATACGCCACTCGAGCCGCACTTCGCGTTCTGTCCCCGGTGCGGACGTCCGACCGCTCCGGCCCGATTGCTCACGGAGCTCGTGAACCGGGGGATCGACCAGCGTGAGGCCCGAGCCCTCCTGGTGAAGGCCGGGTTCGAGCCCTTCTCCTAGTTGGCGCCGGGTGTGGCCGCGCTCACGGCCAAACGATACGCGCGGTCAGTGAAGCAGGGCCAGCCGGTCCCAGTCCTCTGGCCCGGAGGTGAAGTAGTCGTACAGGCTGGCGCCGATCACGTGCCGGCGATTCGAAGTCCTGACGAATGCCCCGACCTCGCGGGCGTTGAGCTCGTCGGCGATGCCGCCGATGGGGTGGACCCTGGTCCCGGGATCACCGGTGCCCTCCCGGACGTCCTGGATGTTGAGCGAGGTGTTCCGCCGGGCGTTCTTTGCGCCATCCCCGCGCCCGCCGAAGTACACCATCGGGAGGAACACGTCGTAGATCCGATCCAGGCCCGCGTAGGGGAACGGTCCGCCCCACTCGTAGAACCATGGGATCGTGATGGCGCCGAGCGCGTACTGTCCCCCCACCGCGTCCCGGATGCGCCGGGACAGCGTGAGGATCCTTCGGTTCCGCTTCAGCACCGGACTGACCAGCCGGGCCTCGATGTCCAGGGCGAACGAGTCGAACCGCTGCCCGGTGGCGCTCTGGAAGTTGATGGCGGCCATCGACCGGCGGAAGTCCAGCGCCATGTTCTCGAACCCGGGGAGATACCACGCCACGATCTTGATCCCGGCGGCGTGTGCGGCGTCGACCCATCGGGACAGGGTCTCGGGCCGGTGGACGTCCTCCTTGCATTCGTAGTTGCACGTCTCCAGGAACAGGGTTCGGACCCCGTACTGGGCCATCACCGCCATGGTGCCTTCGGGGTCGGCCCACCCCTGGTCGTCGAAGATGTCCACCCAGGCGGCCAGCCCCCGGTACGGGCCGATGTCAGGGCCCTTTCCTTTCTTCCCGGCCCCGGCTGGGCTCGAGGAGAGTGCCAGCGCCAGTGCCACAGCGGTCGCCGCACAGCGTGAAACACGGGTTCGGTTGGGGAGCATCGAGGACCTAC
>DAITPV010000129.1:0-6150 GCA_036833435.1 Actinomycetota bacterium
GGCGCCGCATTGTTCCTCGGTGGCGTCCTGGTGGGCGCCGGTGGGGCGGCCGGCGATCCGGCGTCCCTCCCCGCTCCGGTCGTCCTGGTGAGCGACGGGACAGCCGGATCCGACGACCCTCAGGGTGTCAACGAGGAGTCCGAAGACGTCGAGGAAGTCGATCACGAGGTTGGCGATCACGACCTCGAGTACTACGACGACGACACCAGCGGGCCGGGAGGCGGCGACGAGGCGGAAGGGGAACCGGACGACGACCCCACCGTCCAGCCCACCGTCGAGCCCACCGAGGAGCCCACGCCCGAGGAGGACAACTCCGGCTCCGGGTCGGACAGCTCGGGTCCCGGCTCGGACAGCTCAGGTCCTGGATCGGGCGGCTCCGGGTCGAGCGGCTCGGGCTCCGGCGGCTCCGGTTCAGGGGAAGACGACTCGGGATCCTCGGGATCCGGCAGTGGCTCCGGCTAACTCGGCCCGTCGCCGCGGGTTCACGCTCACCGTTCGGTTGGCGGTCACGTATGCGTTGCTGGTGACGGCCACCCTGCTGGTCGTAGCCGGCGTGGCCACCCAGCTGATCCGGTCGCACCTGTCGGACACCCTCGACGAACGCATCGCCGCGGTGGTTCGGGCGTTCCGCGAGGGCCCGGCCACGAGGATCGAGGGCGCCGAGGACCTTCCCGCCGAGGCTCGGGCGTGGCTGGCCGAGAGTGCGTTCCCCGACGACCAGGTCGTGGCGGTGCGGACCGCTTCCGGTGACGTCCTCACCAGCTCGGGGGGGATCGCCCTGGAGGACTTGATGTCCAGCGAGAACCTTCTCACTGCGACCACCTCGAGGTGGTGGGACGTGGAAGGCCCCGACGGTCCGGTGCGCGCCCTGACCACCCCCCTGGTCCTCGACGGAGAGACCGCGGGAACGTTGGTGGTCGCGGCATCTCGAGCCGACGAAGAAGGGACGTTGTCGGGGCTGCTGTCCGGGATCGCGTGGGCCGCGGGACTCGGCCTGGCGTTCGCCACCGTCCTCGGGGTGATCGCGGTCCGGCGGACCATGCGTCCGCTTCGCAAGATGGCTTCGGAGGTGGAGACCATCCAGGAGACCGGAGACCTCTCACGCCGGGTGGGACGCACCGGGCCGGAGGACGAGGTGGGGCGCCTGGCAGGCTCGTTCGACGCGATGCTGGCCCGCCTGGAAGAGGCGTTCGGCTCCCAGCGGCGGTTCTTGTCCGACGCGTCGCACGAGCTGCGCACGCCGTTGCAGGTGGCTCGGGGACAACTGGAGCTGCTCGAGGAAGAGATCAAGGGTGCGGATGCCCGGCGTTCGCTGGCCCTTCTCGAGGAGGAGCTCGAGCGGATGCGGCGGATCGTCGACGACCTCCTGCTGCTCGCTCGACTGGACGAAGGGATGCCGCTGGTTCGCCGTCCGGTGGAGGTGGAGCTGATCGTTCGCGAAGCGTTGCTCCGAGGGATGCAGCTTGCTCGTCGCCAGAGCTACGTTGACGTCGAGCCGGGACTTCACGCTATGGCCGATCCCGAGCGGCTGCTTCAGGTGCTCACCAACCTGGTGGCCAACGCGGTTCGCCACGGCGGCGATGACGCCACGCTCCACCTTCGGGGACGCCACGCCGGCGATCGCGTGGAGATCGCCGTGTCCGACGACGGTCCAGGCATCCCGGCGGAGGACCTGCCGCACGTCTTCGAGCGGCTGTACCGGGGATCCAAGGCTCGGACCGGTTTCCCCGGTGGCGCGGGCCTGGGGCTGGCCATCGCCGCGTCACTGGTCGAAGCGATGGGCGGCGGCATCCGGGTGGAGTCGGAGCCCGGGCGGGGGACCACGTTCATCGTCGCGCTGCCCTCGGCCGACGCCGACATCACCGAGCCGATCGCCTCCCGGTCCTAGCTCGCGGGCCGACCCCGCTGGGCTTGCTCCAGCCGGGCTGCCGCCGTACATTGGCGTTCTCGCCCAGGGAAGAGTGACAAATGAATGGCCCGGCCCGCACTGCAATCGTCCTCCTATCCACCCTGGTCGTCACGCTGGGCGCGACTTCGGCGGCGGGAGCGACGGCCATCACCCCTTCGGTGTTCACCGACGACGCCGTCGTCAACGGGAACTGCACGCTGCGCGAGGCCATCCGCGCGGCGAACACCGACCGGGCCCAGGACGCGTGCCCGGCGGGATCCGGCGTGGACACCATCCAGCTGCAAGCCGGGACGTACTCACTCACCGTCGCGGGTGACGGCGAAGGTGACGGAGCCACCGGTGACCTGGATGTCCGCTCGAACCTGACGATCGTTGGAGCCGGGCCGCGAGCCACGGTTCTCGAAGGCGCCTGGTCCTCGAACCCCGACCGCCTGATCGATGTCCCGGTGGCCGGAACGAGCGTGCTCATATCCGGGATCACCGCTCGGCGCGGGGCGTCCCGCGACCAGGGCGGCGCCCTGTTCGCTCGTCCGCGTACCTTCGTCACCGTCACCGACTCGGTGTTCGCCTCCAACACCGCGGCATTCGGCGGAGCCCTGGTGAACCGAGGCACACTGACTCTCAATCGGGTCCGAGTCATCGGGAACACCGCCACGAGATGTTGCGCCGGCGTGGAGAACGAGAACGTGGCCACGCTCACCGACGTCCTCATCGCCAACAACGTCACACCTGGCGGTGACGGCGGCTACTTCGGGGACGACAGCTCCACGCTCACCAACGTCACCGCGGTGGGCAACTCGGCGGCTCGGTACGGGGCCGGTATCTCGATCGATGGCGAGGCCACCCTGACCAATGTCACGGTGAGCGGGAACTCCATGCAGGACGTGGGGAGCGGGGGCGTGGACATCGATACCGGCCCGGCGACCCTCAACAACGTCACGATCACCGGGAACATCGTGGACGCAGACAACGACGGGCTCGGTGACGGCGGCGGCCTGTTCGTGGAGTCCGGTGCCCCGGTAACCGTTCAGAACACCATCGTCGCGGGAAACACCGACCGCGGAGGCCAGGCACCGGACTGCGCGCAGGAGACGGGAACCGGGCTGGTGTCGGGGGGACACAACCTCATCGGGACCACGGCCGGGTGCAACTTCGTCGCCGGTCCCGGTGACCTGACCGAGGTTGACCCACTCCTGGGACCCCTGTCCGACAACGGAGGCCTGGCCACCACCCACAGCCTGCTCCCCGGATCTCCCGCCATCGATGGCGGCGACCAGTCACCCGCGGGGTCGGGTGGCGCTTCCTGTGCCATCGCGGACCAGCGCGGCCTGCTCCGCACCTGCGACATTGGTTCCTACGAGCTGTACCTGTGTGGAGACGTGCCCGTGAACCGGATCGGCACATCCGGGGACGACACCCTGACCGGGACCAGGGGGGCCGATGGGTTCCTTGGCGGAGCCGGGAACGACACAGCCACCGGCAGGGGCGGGGACGACGCGTTCTGCCTGGGACGAGGCCGGGATACGGCCATCGGGAATGCCGGCAGCGATCGGGCTCTTGGAGGGGACGGGAACGACACCGTCTGGGGAGGAGCGGGGAACGACCTCCTCCAGGACGAGCAGGGGAGGGATCGTCTGTACGGCGGGGCCGGAAAGGACCGCCTGGCCGGAGGCGGAGGCAAGGACCGGCTGCGATGCGGGCCCGGCAGGAAGGACATCGTGTCCGGCCGGCGAGGGGACGCCATCCGGAAGTGCGAACGAGGGAACCCGTAGAGGAGTCTGCGGGCGGAACAGCGAACTCTGTAGCCATGCGCCGGCTGGTCCTCGTGCTGCTCGCGTTTCTCGTCCTGATCCCCGTGCCCGTCGTGGCTGCGGACGACTACAGCGATCAGGCGTACCTCGAGCACGACCTGGACAATTACTGGCGGGCCCGCGGCCGGCAGATCGCGGAGCCCATGTCACCTCAGTACCACCAGGCATTCGCCGGGGCCTGCGCCGACACCTCCGGCAAGGCAGTGGCCAAACAGGCCAACGACATCCGGTTCGGACGGGTGTACGGCGGCGTCGGGCAGGCCACCTGCTGGTGGAGCGTGGGCGACGCCCCGTCGTACTTCGAGGTGAGCCCTCGAAGGGTGTACTTCCTGTCGCGCACCGGCGCGAAGCTGCAGGGTCACGTCTGGGGGACAGAGGCCCCGGGGCCGCGGCCCGGCGTGGTCATCACCACGGGGTCGATCCAGGCCTCCGACCAGATGTACTGGTGGGCCGCCCGGGCTCTCGTCGCGGCCGGCTACGAGGTCCTCACCTTCGACGTGCAGGGCCAGGGCCAGTCCGAGACTCTCGGACACGAGCCCGGATTCGTGGAGCCCACGCTCGAGGGCTTTCCTTCCCAGCAGGCCGCCAACTTCGAGAACGGCACGATCGACGCCCTGCGGTTTTTCCTGTCGACTCCCGCCAACCCGTACGTGCCCCAGGGGTGGTCGGCGGACGATGTCGAGGCTTCACAGGCAGAGGCAGCCGGCGAGCAGATCGACTGGGTGAACCCGGGATGGGGGGCGCTGGACCGCGAACGGATCGGGATCGCCGGCCATTCCCTTGGAGCGGCGGCGGTGAGTGCCGTGCAGCAGTGCAGTGACAGGGGCGACCTGTGGCGGGAGCTCTCGCTGTGCGGTGGACGGTCGTTTCCCATCCGGGCGGTGGTGGCATGGGACGCCCTCAGTGGCTCGGGGGTGACTCCCGTGGTGCCGGCCATGAGCCAGCAGGCGGACGGGTACTTTCTGTTCCCCACATTCAATCCCACGGCCCCGGACCCGACCGAGGCGCTGGGCGGCTACAACCTGTGGAACGACGCGGGTCTGGACACGTACGTGTACGTCGTTCGTGGCGGGACGCACATCGAGTGGTCCCAGGTGCCGTACACGTCTGCCACGACGTATGGGGCCTCGATGAACGCCTACTACACCGTGGCGTGGATGGACCGCTGGCTCGCCCCTCGGGCGAAAGACCGCACCAGCGCATTCCAAGCGTTGCTCGCCGGCCCGAAGGCCGCTCCAGGGGAGGCGTGGAGCGCCAACCATTTCTCCGCGCGACGGTTCTCGGCGATGGCGCTCCGAAGGCCTGGGCGGGAGCAACGCGAGCCGTACGTCGAGGCGGTAGATCTCCGCGAATGGGCCGGGCGGAGCGCCGTCGGAGACTGGGCCGGCGCCAATTCCGATCGCGAAGGCCGGGTCTTGCCCTAGGGCGGCCCGGGCAGGAGTCGGGGCTCTGACCGCGAACTACTCAGGAGTGCGTACCCTGGCCCGCTTCCTGTCCGTTGGCACCAGCGCCGCCGTGGGCATCGCCATGCTGGTCGGCGCGGCCGTCATCGGCCCCGGGGGTAGCGGCACGGTCGTGCCGGTTGATCTGGCGAGCTCCCGAGAGCCCGCGGTGTACGGCGGACCGACGGCTCTCCACCTCTTTCACACGGCCCAGCGGAACTCGGCCTCCATAGTAGCCAGCGCCCTGACTCCGACGAAGGGGATCCCATGCGACAAGGGGTCGCGGCCGGAGACCGTCCAGGGCAAGGTGCCGCTGGCGGACTACGAGTCCGGAAGAGCAGCCGACGGCTACTTCTGCAACGCCCGAGAGCTCGCCCACTTCGGCGGGTGGGGTGGCTACCGGGTCGAGCGCTACGTCGACCAGGCGGGCCACGAGTGCGCCTACTGGGACTCCACGCTGCTGTGGCCGCACAACCTGCCGGAACAGGGGATCGAGGGACCGGGTGTGTACGTGATGGACGTGACCAACCCGGCGCATCCGATCCACACGGACACCCTGCAGACACCGGCGATGCAGTCGCCGCACGAGTCCTTACGGCTCAACACCAAGCGGGGGCTCCTCGTCGCCGACATGGGATATCCGACCACGAACCCCGGCTTCCTCGACGTCTACGACGTCACCCAGGACTGCCGGTACCCCGCACTCCAGTCGTCGACGCCGATGGGCATCCTGGGGCACGAAGGTGGGTTCGCACCGGACGGCAACACCTTCTACGTCGCCTCCCTCTACGCGCATACGCTCACCGCCGTCGACCTGACGGATCCGACGGCGCCGGTGCTGCTGTGGGCGACGGCCGACTACCAGCCCCACGGCGTCTCGATAAGCAACGACGGCAACCGCCTGTACATGGCCGAGGCTGCCTTCCAGGACAACGGTGACTTCACCGGCCTGACGATCCTCGACGTCAGCGAAGTGCAGGACCGAGTC
>DAITPV010000130.1:0-6117 GCA_036833435.1 Actinomycetota bacterium
GGCCAGGCCAGCTACACGACCGGCGTCGACGCCACAATGCTGTTCTTCTCGAGCATCAACATCACGAGCTACTACGCGTTGACGAGCACACCTGACGCCGGCGGCGCCAACGTCACCGGTACGAGCTATCGCGGACGATTCGACTACAATGCCGATCGCTACGGCGCGACGGCCGAACACATGCTGATCGATGCCGACTTCGAACCCGAAGTTGGCTATGTCCGCCGCTCCGACATCCGCCGCAGCTTCGGACAACTGCGATTCAGCCCGCGCCCGCGACAGAGCAAGTTGATCCGCAAATTCACCTGGCAGGGAAGCTTCGACTACGTCACCGACGCATCGGCTGACGAGTTGCAGAGCCGCGAAACGTCCGGAACGTTCAGGATCGACTTCCAGTCGAGCGATTCGGTGTCTGCCGAGTACTCACGTGAGTTCGAGCTGTTGCCGAGCCGATTCACGATCGCACCGGGTGTGTTCGTGCCGGCGGGCGGGTATTCGTTCTCGACTGGCCGCGTCTCGTATTCCCTGGGCCAACAGCGACGCGTGTCCGGACGGATCAGCGCATCGACCGGATCGCTCTACGGCGGCACGAAGTCCGACGGACAGGTCGGAGGAGTAGCCGGCCACGTCGGCCAGGGCGCCGGGCTCGTCGATGCCTCGGATGAACTCGGCCACCTGGGGGAGGCCTCGAGCCTCGACGATGCTCTGGACGGTGGCTCGGTACTGGCGGGCGAGGTCCTCGGCTCGCTCCGAGGGCTCCTCGGGGTCAGGCCGCTCTTCGACCTGGACCCACACGGCCTCACCGGTCCCCGCCACGCCCGAGCCGATCAGCGCTCGGTGCAGGCCCCTGATGACCAGGGCCTGGACCCCTCTCGGCGTCCGGCCCATCTCCTCGATCACCGCGACGGTGCCGACCCGCGCGTACGAGCCGTTCTCCGTGCGAGGAACCAAAAGGAGGGTTCCCCCGTCCGAGCCCGCGGCATCCACCGCGGCCTGGGCCTCAGGGGTCTCCAGGCTAAGGGTGACCACCATGTGTGGCAGGACCACCCCGGTGGTCAGGGGCAGCATGGGCAGGATCTTCGAGTCCACCTTCTCAGGCACGTCTGTCTCCTCTGTCTAGGAGGAAAACGACTGAAGGCGGGCCCCTATTCCGTGCGGGCGCCAGGCTCGACGGCGGCGCGAACCGCGGGGGCCACTTCCGTGGCGAACGTCTCGGCCTGTCCGGCGGCGTCCTCTCCACCCGGCCAGAAGATGAAGGCGTCCATCCCCGTCTCCACGAGGCCGCTCAGCTCGTCGACCCACCGCGAGACCGGTCCGGCGAACCGCTCTCCGGTCTCGGGGCCGATCACCCCGCCGATGTTGTAGACCCGCCGGATCAGCTGCGGATCGCGTCCCGCCGAGGCCGCCGCGTCCTCGATCCGCCGCAGGTAGCCGGGGAGCTTCTCGGCGGGCGCCCAGCCCGCCGACGGCACCCACCCGTCGGCCTTCCTGCCCAGCAGGTCAAGCATCCGGGGCCCACCGGCGCCCATCCAGATACCGATGTCGTGGGCGGGCTTCGGCCCGGTGTGCACGCCCGACAGCCGGTAGTGGCGGCCCTCGTAGCGAACCCCACGCTCACCGCTCCAGATCAGGCGGATCACGTCGATTGCCTCCTCGGTGGCTTCGACCGCCTGCCCGGGAGTCCGCCGCGGACCTCCGATGGCCTCGATGGCGTCCCAGAACGAGCCTGCGCCCAGGCCGAGCTCCACCCGGCCGGCGGTGAGAACGTCGAGAGAGGCGGCGGACTTGGCCAGGATCGCCGGTGAGCGAAGCGGAAGGCTGGCCACGTCGGGGAAGAACCGGACCGTGGAGGTCTTGGCGGCAAGGTAGGCGATGAGCGTCCAGGTGTCGAAGAACCGCCACTGGTAGGGGTGATCTTGGATGCCGATCAGGTCGAGCCCCGACCGGTCCGCAACCTCGGCCAGACGAAGAACCTCCTCCTGGTTCTGCCAGCTGGGGGTGATGCTGAGGCCGAACTCCACTCGCCCGCTCACCGGACCTCCCTCGCCGGGGTCATCATCTGGCAACGCGCCCGCCCCCGTGGCGATTCCAATACCCTGGGCCCCGGTGTCGCCCAACGCCCTCGCCACCATCGCGGCCCTCATCGCCGGTACGGCCGTGGCTGTCCAGGCAGCGATGCTGGGGGTCCTGGGGAGGAGGACGGGAGTCCTGGCGGCCACCACCATCGCCGCGGTGGCCGGAGCGATCCTCATCCTCGGGGTCGCGCTGCTCAGCGTGCGTGAAGGGATGGGCGCGGTCCTCCGTCAACCGCCCTGGTGGTGGATCGTTCCCGGCGCTTTGGGTGTCGCGGTGCTCGGCGTCCTGGCGTTCGCTCAGCCGAAGATCGGGACGTTCGGCACGTTCGCCCTTCTGATCGGGGGACAGCTCGCCGCCAGCATCCTGATCGACACGCTCGGGCTGTTCGGCGTCGATCGGGTTCCCATGACGGCCGTTCGGACGGTCGGATTGGGGTTGGTCATCGCCGGAGCGGTGCTGGTCCTCCGGAGATAGTCGCCCGCGCAGGCCCTGCCGAGCCCTGAATCATCCCTCAGAGGCGCGAAACGCTCGATACAGGGTGACCGGATCCGCGATCCCTTTGAGATTCACCGACCCAACGGGCTCGTACCTCACCCCGTCACCGGAGCGTTCCGCGGTCTCCTCGCTCGCCAGTACCTGGCCGGCCTCCGCGTGAGAGGCGATCCTCGAGGCCAGGTTCACGGTCCTTCCGTAGACGTCGCCGTCCTGGAAGATGACCGGCCCAGTATGGATCCCGATGTGCATGGGTGGGAGCCCGGCTCCTGGAGCGCTCTCGACCATGTCCAGGCCGGAGAGCACCGCGTCCCGTGACTGCTTGAAGTGAAACATCCCTCCGTCGCCCAGCCACCGGATCGGCGTCCCACCCCTGCGACGGGAGATGTCCTCAACCAGGGAGGCCAGGCTCGTGGCCATCTGGGCGGCGACCTCATCGCCGCGCTCTTCGGTGAGCCGCGTGTACCCCGTCAGATCCACGAAGCAGATGGCCGGCGGCTTGGGGATCTTGCGGTAGAGGCCGGCCTGCTCCAGCGCGACCTCCCCATGGTTGATGGAGTGCTCGATCCAGATGTGCTCGCGGTGCCGGTGGTAGATGTCGATGATGGCTCTCTCCAACGAGGCGATGACGCGGCTCCCGAACTGGACCCCGTACTCGAGGAGCTCGCGCTCCCCACGCCCGGAATGCCGCAGCCGCTCCTCGATCTCGGACTCGTACAGCTCTGCCTCGGCCTTGGCCACGCGGCGGACGCTGTCCGCATACACCCGCAGCAAACGCAACGTCTGCGGCTGACGGGCGCCCGCCGCCAGGAACGCCTTCACCAGACGCATCAGCTCCCGATCTCCCTCACGGGCGCGATCTGCTGGCTCGGGCGGAGCGAACCCGAGAGACTCGTGCAGCGCCCGGAGCAAGTCCGGCGGGAGATCCTCCTCAACACAAAGCTGCTCGTACGTTTCGTCCACGAGCGGGGCTCTGCTCATCACCGGCGTATCGAGCCAAGAGATCGACAGGTTCCCCGAGCGGACCTGGCCCATGATCGCCTCGACGGACAGGCCGGCCTCCTCCCACCCCCGAAGCAGACGGACCCGGCGAACATCCAACTGGGTGAAGGGTTGGAGGCCGTCCTTCCCCTCCAGGGCACCCAGCTCGGTCAGCCGAGAGACGTATCCCGGATCGACCTCGGCCTCGGTCGCCAGCTCTTCGAGAGAGAGCATCCGCTCAGCATTCCGCGACCCCATCTCGCATCATCCTAGGACCGGGCCGACTTTCAGGTGCCTCCGGTTTTTGGGAGAATGGAATCGATGGTGAACCGAACGCCCGACACGACGCGCGGGAGCCGGCTGCGCTTCTACCTGATCCTCCTGGCGGCACTCGGAGCCGTGCTGCTCCTTACATCCTGCGCCGCCGGCCCCAACGCGGAGGTCGATACCGGCGAGGATCCGGCCGGCTTCCTGCTCGGTCTGTGGCACGGGTTCATCATCCTGGTGACCTTCGTGATCTCGCTGTTCAGCGACAACGTCAGCGTGTACGAGGTCGCCAACAACGGGAACTGGTACGACTTCGGATTCATCCTCGGAATCTTGATCTCCATCGGAGGGTCTGGCGGCGGGGCATCCCGCTCCAGGAAGCGCAGCCAGGTCTAAGCCCCGCCGCCTTTCCTCGACCGTCAGCTCGCCGCTTGCTCCTTGAGCTTCTCGAGGTACTCATCGAGCCGCTCGTAGGACTCCGCGGCTCCGGATTCCATCCCCGACTCGATCATCCCGTCGCGATCCTCGACCGTGTCGAAGGTGGAATCGGCGGTCACGCGGGTCTTCCCGTCCTCCTCCTCCAGGGTCATGGTCTCGACCGAGATGTGTCCCGGCATGCCCTCCCACTCGAAGGTCCACGTGATGCGCTCGGGCGGGACGATCTCGCGGAACTCGCCGCGGAACCCCTGGTCCTCCTCGCCCTCCGCCCGGTGGACGATCCGCCACGTGCCACCGGGCCGGAAGTCCATCTCGCAGCTGGCGACCACGTACTTGCGGGGCCCCCACCAGTTCGACATGTGCTCGCACGAGCTCATGGCCTCGAACACCAGCTCTCGCGGGGCATCGAACACCCGGGTCATGCGGATCCCCTTCTCGGTGGGCGTGGTCACCGTGAGCTTGTTACCGCTTGCGGTCATTCCCCTTCTCCTTTCCTCGTCCCTGGAGCTTGTCCAGGTACTCCTCCAGCCGGTCGTAGCTCTCTTCCCAGAACTCCCGATACCGCTCCGTCCACGCGGCGATGTCCTTCAGCGGCCCCGCCTCGAGCCGGGCCGGCCGCCACTGGCGTTCTCGACCCCGAGCCACCAGTCCGGCGCGCTCGAGCACCTTCAGGTGCTTGGAGACCGCCGGGAGGCTCATGTCGAAGGGCTCGGCAAGATCGGTGACGGTGGCCTCTCCGGCCGACAGCCGCGCCAGGATGGCCCTGCGGGTTGGATCCGCGAGGGCCGCGAAGGTCCGATCCAGTCGCTCCGTCGCCGTGACCATGCGCACCTCTAGCTCTTTAGGTCATTTAACCAATCGGTAAAATACCCGTCCGGCCCCCGGTCCGTCAAGGGGCCGCACCCTAGGATGAGCCCGTGGACATCAACCGCGACGCGCCGGCGATGGCGAAGGGCGAGATCCAGATCGATGCCGATCCCCAGACCGTGTTCGCGGTCATCTCCGCCGTCGATCGGTGGCCATCGTGGAACCCCGACGTCAAGTCGGTGAAGCTCGAGGGACCGATCGAGCCCGGCACGGTGTTCCGCTGGAAGACCGGCCCCGGCTTCATCACATCGACGCTCCAGGAGGTCGATCCTCCGCGCGAGATCGGATGGACGGGGAGCACGATGGGCATCAAGGCCGTCCACGTGTTCCGATTCGAACCCAAGGACGGCGGGACGTTCGCCCGCTCCGAGGAGTCGTGGGAGGGGTTCTTCGCCCGCCTGCTCAAGGGATACAGCCGCAGGACGCTGGACGAAGGGATCCGGGACATCCTGGAGCGCCTCAAGGCCGAGGCCGAGCGGCGAGCCACAGCATAGGCGGGGCTCAGTGAATCACGCGGATCTGATCCTGGCGGGCGCCGCCGTGCACACCATGGACCCGTCCCGCCCCCGAGCGGCCGCGGTTGCCGTCCACAACGGTCGGATCGTCGCCGTCGGGACCGACGACGAAGCCCGTGCTCTGGCCGGGCCCCGCACCGAGGTGATCGACCTCCCGGGCTCGGCCGTGCTCCCGGGATTCCAGGACGCCCATGTCCACCCGGCGCTCGCGGGATTGGACCGGCTGCGGTGCGACCTCGAGGGCCTCGACGACCGGGAGGCGTGCCGCCGGGCCGTGCGTACGTATGCGGAGTCCCATCCGGACGAGCCCTGGATCCTGGGAGGCGGGTGGATGATGAACGCCTTCCCGGGAGGCACACCCAGGACCGAGGACCTGGACGACGTGGTCTCCGATCGGCCCGTGTTCCTCATGAACGCCGACGGCCACGGCGCCTGGGTCAACAGCCGGGCGCTCGCGGTCGCCGGGATCACCAGCGGGACC
>DAITPV010000131.1:0-6110 GCA_036833435.1 Actinomycetota bacterium
ATCTGCGAGCGAGGGTTCCATGCCGGCGAGCGGCTCCTGCGAGCCACCCTGGAGGCCATCCGGGTCTGCCGGTGCGCCTCCGGGTGTCCCTCGTGTGTTCAATCTCCCAAGTGCGGCAACGGAAATGAGCCGCTGGACAAGTCCGGCGCCGCCGCGCTGATCGAGGCGATGCTCCCGTGATCACGTACATCGCCGTCTGTGGCCCGGCCCTGGCCTCCGACCGCGAGTCCGCGGCGGCCGAGGAGGTGGGGCGGCGACTCGCGGAGGCCGGGGCGGTGATGGTGTGCGGAGGACTGGGCGGCGTGATGGACGCAGCGGCTCGAGGGGCCACGTCCGCCGGGGGCATCGCTGTTGGCCTCCTGCCGGGCGACACCCGCCGGGGAGCGAGCCCCCATCTCACGGCGGCGATCCCTACCGGCATGGGTGAAGCGCGCAACGCCCTGCTGGTCCGAGCCTCCGACGCGGTCATCGCTATCGGTGGCGAATGGGGAACCTTGTCGGAGATCGCGCTCGCGGTGAAGATGGGGAAGCCGGTGATCGGCCTGGAGACCTGGGACCTCGAGCGAGAGGACCGTACCGACGGGCCCATCTCCGTCTCGTCTCCGAAGGAAGCGGTGGCTCGGGCCCTGTCGCTCGACTGAGGAACCTAGGCGGGATCCTGTTTGGTGATCTTTCCCACGGTCTCCACGATTACGGGGACACCGTCGATGTCGGATGGCAGACCGGTGACGGTTGCAGTTGGGCCGGTGACCCCAACCTTGACGCCGTAGCCGTCGCCGACCCGGGCGACGCCGATCCCGCTCACAGAGGGGTCGCCTTCGACGATCTTGGCCACCTTCTCCTTGACGGCCCTGGCCTTCGCCAGGGTGGCCGAGTCACCCACGGCGTCGCTCACGTTAGCAGCGTCATGTTCAGGCTGTTCAGGACGGCGTTCAGCGGATTCGCGTACGTCAACCCCGCGCCGTTGCTCCCGCCCTGCTGGCTCCCGGCGAACAACAGCGCGAACCCCAGCCGGTCGCCGAACGTGAAGATGAGCGATCCGCTGTCCCCACCTGCACTGAAGGGACCCGACTCCGCGCCCTCGACCTCCACCTGATCATCGAACCGCACGTTCCCCATGTCGTACGCCACCACCAGGTTGTCGATCTCGAAGGCAGTCACCTTCCCTCGGGTGTGCCCGGTCGTTCGCCCCAGCTTGGCCACCTGGTCCACGTCGGCACCGGGAGGAGCCACGCCGGCCAGGGGACCCGATCCTCGAAGCCGGGAGGGATTGAAGTCCGGTCTCACCGTGCTGGTGGCGCAGTCGACCGTGTTCCGCTCGTGCCGGCGGATCCGCACGAACTTCGCCAGCCTCCCGGCGACGTCGTTGGGGCGGATGCCGCCATCCACCGTCCCCGGCTGAAGGATGGGATCGCCACGCTTCCCCTTGTTCTCGTCGGCCAGGACGTGGTTGTTGGAGAGGATGCGGGGCTCACCGCCCGGCGTTCGGACGAAGCAGCCCAACGTTCCGGCGGTGACGGTGAAGTGGCCGATCGAAGTGCCGATCCGCAACGGCCGGTGGCGGGACCGGAACCACGAGGCCCGCTTCTCCACCCGGCCGACGAACCTCACGTCCACCTCGCCCCGAGCCTCCCTTCGGATCACGTCGACCTGACGGCTCCGCTCCATACCGGGATGCTGGATCCGGACCGCCAACCGATACCCGCCCTTCGAGGGGGCGACACCGAGGGCGATGGAGGGGATGACGGCCTCGACCCTGCTCCCGGCGGGGATCCCGTACTCGCCGACCTCCTCGAGCGAGATGGCCATCCGATCGAGCACCCGCGTGCTGAGGCGGGCCTTGAGCTCCCGGGCGGACTCCAGCCTCACGCTTCCGGCTCTTCCTCCACGGTGGCCTCGCCCAGGCGGATCAGGTCCTCTTCGCTGACGGGCAGCGCCCGGCCCTCTCGCATGTCGTTGACCCGGTACAGCGACGAACAGTTGCGGCACACCACGAAATCGGTGGCCCGCCGGAACCGGACCCGTTGCCCCCGGATCGTGACCACGTCTTCGGGGGTGACCGACTGGACCAACGGGGTCCCGCACTCCACGCACCGCAGGGCGCCGGGATCGTAGTCAGTCACTCCGCGACCTCCCGATCAGCGCGCCCCCCAGCCGGAACGCCGCGCTGCGCTCCGCAGGAGGCAGCCCGAAGAGCAGGACGACCGGCAGGTAGACGACGGTCACCGCCAGGGTGGTAACCGCCAGGTCGACGGGCCAGGAGCCGGCGCCCAGCGTGAGGTGCGCCACCAGCCCCGCAGTCGCCGCCGCGATCGCCGGAACCACCAGCCTGGCGTAGTCGCGGTCGAACGGCTGGATCTCCACGAAGCGCCACACCAGGAAGAGCCGGGCCAGCTTCGACAGGATCAGGGTCGTGGCGCCGGCGATGGCCGCGCCCTCCATCCCCAGCTCCAGCCCCGCGATCAACAGAACCGCGGCGCCGATGTCGAAGGCCACCGAGACCGCGTACACCACCAGGTCCCAGCCGGTGCGGCCCACCATGATCAGGATGAATCCCACCGGTCCCGTTGCCACATTGACCAGCTGGCCAACCAGGAGGATCAGCAATGCGGTCTTGCCGGCTCCGAACTCCGAGCCGAACAGCCGCAGCGCGGAACCGGGAGCCACGGTGAGGACCAGGAAGAGCGGCAGCGTGACCGCCATCGTCCAGCGGGTGATCTGCTTGAACAATCGATCGAGCTTGTCCCGCTCGCCCCGGGCGTGGAGGTCGGCCACGAACGGGCTGAACATCAGGCTCACCGAGATGAAGAACAGCAGGATGACCTGGGCGGCTCTGGCCGCCGCGGCATAGATCCCGGTCTCGGTGGCGTCCGCGAACCGGGCCAGCACGAACAGGTCGGTCCAGAACAGGAGCTGAGAGAACAGCGCCGCCGGCGCGCGCGGCGCACCGTACTTCAGGAGATCGCGAACCTCTCCCCGGGCCAGGGGCTCGTGGCCGAACCCCGCCGTCTCCCGGTACCACAGCCACGCCGCGGCGAGCGTGGCCAGGATCCAGGACACCGAGTACGCCAGGGTGGTCATCCCCACCGACCGGGAGACCAGCCACCCCAGCAGGATCAGCGCCAGCCACCCCAGGGGCTGACCCATCCAGAACACGTACAGGGTGTGTCGCATGACCTTCAGGCCTCGGGTTCCCCCCAGGTACACCTGCACCAGGGCCGCGAAGGGGATCGCCAGGGCGCCGGCCCGAACCGCGGAGACCCCCGTCTCGACGTCCTCCGACCCGAACGCCTGGGCCAGGGGCTCCGCGAAGGCGAACACCGCAGCGGCGACCACCACGCTTCCGGCCATGCAGATCACCGAGGCCCGCGACACCAGCGGCCGGACCCGGCCGCGGCGGCCCTGTCCCATCTCGATGGCCACCTGGCGCACCGCGGCCATGTCCATGCCGACCCGAGAGAAGTACCCCAGGACCAGGGCTCCCTGGGTGGCCAGGGTGATCACGCCGAACGCCGCCGCTCCCAGCCCCCGAGTGATCAGGACCTGCGCGGCGAAGGTGGCCAGAACGGCCACGCCCAGCCCCACGGCGCTCTGGCCGGTGCCCGCCAGGATGGTGCGCTGGTCGCCGAACCGCTCGAACGGGAGGATCGACTCCAGCGCCGAGCGAAGGCCGCCGGACCTACCGGAGCTATTCGAGGTAGCCAAGGCCGCGGAGGTGCTCCTCCACCTCCAGCGCCTCGTCCGCATCGAGACCGCTGTCGTCCGCGGGGCCCTCCTGCTCCCCTTCCGTCGCGGCGGTGCCGACGGACGCCTCGTCTCCCACCACCGAGGACAGGACCCGGCCGTCGTGCTTCACCGAGGCCGGGACGCCGAGGGCCGCGAGGATCGTCGGGGCCATGTCCACCAGCAGGGCGGGCTCCGCGAACGCGTCCGGACCGACCCGGGGTCCCGCCGCGGCGATGACGCCCTCGGGGCGGTGATCGCCGGAGAGCCAGTCCGCGTCCTCCACGAAGTCCTTGGCGTGGGTCAGGCTGTACATCGGCGCGGGCTCCAAGAGGATGTCGGGCGCCGTCTCCGCGTGCGTCCCGGTGAACACGTCTTCCCGGCGAAGGACACGGCGCGCCGGCTTCTGTCCGGTCCCCGGATCAACGAAGGCGGCGAGCGCGTCCATGATCTTGTCCCGAACAGCCTCGTAGTCCGCCGGGTCCACGATGCCGTCGGGCTCCCGGCCCGCGAGGTTGATCGAGACGCCCTCGCCGGTGGACCGGACCGAGGTGTACGCCTGGGTCTTCTGCCAGTTCACCGACTGGGGCAACGACACCCGGCCGTGGAGCCCCAGCATGTCGTAGGCCTTCCGGGCCACGGTGCGCATCGGCCCCCATTGCATCGGTCCGAACACCGCCTTGGAGGCGGCGAACTTCAGGAACCCCAGGTGCTCCAGCAGCCGGTCCATGTGCAGGGCCCGGGTGCAGGACTGAAAGCCGTGGTCGGAGATGAACAGCACCAGGTCATCGGGAGCCGCGCGCTCCAGGATCTGGCCCAGAGCGTCGTCCAGCAGCCGGTAGACGTCGCGGAGCTTCTCCGCCAGTCGCTCCTTGGACAGCGTGGCGTAGTCCGGATGGTCGGGAGCCACGTACTTGTCCAGGCAGTGCTGTAGCCGGTCGGTGGCGACATAGATCAGTGAAGCGAACCGCCAGTCCGTGTCGTCCAGGAGGCGGAGGTTGGCCTTGGTCCGGGCCTTGGTGAGGTCCACGGCCTCCTCGATCAGGGGCTCGGGACGGTTCCGGAACGTGGTCCAGGACATGCCGTTGATAGGGAACGGCGCTCCGGCCCGCTCCAGGTCCTCGGCCAGTGATTCGGGGTGGGTGAACGGCCGCCACTTCGGCAGAACGCCTCCCGCCACGAGCTTCCCCTCGATCCGGGGCGGCGGGAAGGTCAGCGGGAGGTTGGTCATCACCGTGGTCGCTCGGGCGGCAGTGAGGTCCGCCAGCATGGTCTTGTGCTTGATGGACCGGTAGGTGACGGGGAGGCTCTTCCGGCGGCCGATCTCCTTCTCGAAGATGTCGTACACGCCGTGGTTGGAGGGCTCCACCCCGGTTAGGAACGAGGGCCACGCCGCCCATGAGTGGTTGGGGACCGTCGAACGAAGGACCCCTCTCGCGCCCCGGCCGATCAACGACGCCAGGTTGGGAAGGAGCCCCGCTTCGAGCATTGGATCGAGGATGCGCCAGTCGGCGCCGTCCCAACCGATGAGGAGGACCCGCGACACGGCCGCAGTCTAACGGCTCACCCTCTCACCGACGACGGCCAGGTCCGGCGGGATTCAGGCGAAAAGTGCAGAAAAGTACAGAGGCGTAAGAAGAAGGAATCCCGCCGAGAGCCGTCGAACCCTCTGAGAAGCCTCGGGCCGCATGCCCGCGTGCGGCCCGGGGCGGCCCTCCACCGGAGCCGGAGGGGTACCAGCATCGCGGGCCGAGCACTCCCGCCTGATCGTCATTTCCGGCCTGCGGCATGGTTCCTTTGCTTCGGCTCCGTCTTGGGGGGTAAGGAGACGGTCCGAAGGGAGGCCATGGGCGCGTGGCAGAGGAGCGGGACACCAGAGCCGAGAGCAACGGGCAGCCCGAATCGGCCATCGGCGTCCGGGACCTCACGAAGGCGTTCGGATCCCAGACCATCTTCGAGGAGGTCACCTGCGACGTCCCCAAGAGCCGAATCACGGTCATGCTGGGGCCGTCGGGGACCGGCAAGAGTGTGTTCCTCAAGCACCTGGTCGGCCTGCTGAAGCCCGATCGGGGCGAGATCTGGATCGACGGCCAGAACCTCCCCACGCTCCCCGAACGAGACCTCTACAAGGTCCGGCGGAAGTTCGGGGTGCTCTTCCAGGACGGTGCCCTGTTCGGCTCCATGAACGTCTACGACAACGTGGCCTTCCCTCTCCGCGAGCACACCCGCAAGGGCGAGCGGGAGATCAAGCAGATCGTCACCGACAAGCTCGAGATGGTCGGGCTCCGCGGGGCGGAATCGAAGCTTCCCGGTCAGATCTCCGGCGGCATGAAGAAGCGCGCCGGCCTGGCCCGGGCCCTGGTCCTGGAGCCGGAGATCGTCCTGTT
>DAITPV010000132.1:0-6094 GCA_036833435.1 Actinomycetota bacterium
GAGGATCGAGGCGGGCGGCCTGGCCGCCACCTTGCTGTCCTCCACCAAGGAGGGGGAACGGTCCGATCCCGGGCGTTTTCAGAGTGTGGTCGAGGCCGTGGTCTCCGTCCGGGACAATCAGGCCTCCTCGGCGAAGCTTCAGCAGGACGGCGTGGGCCGGGAGACCATACGCGCGGGGTACCGGCCGCGGTCGCGAGCGGAGGCCGCGTTCTTCCTCCAACGGGTGGCCAAGGACATGCACCGAGCCCGGGGCAAGCTGATCGAGTCCAACCTTCGACTGGTGGTGTCCATCGCCAAGCGGTACGCCTCGCGAGGCATGATGCTCCTTGACCTTGCCCAGGAGGGCAACCTGGGCCTGATCCGAGCGGTCGAGAAGTTCGACTACCGGAAGGGCTTCAAGTTCTCCACCTATGCCACGTGGTGGATCCGGCAGGCCATCACCCGAGCCATGGCCGATCAGTCCCGGACGATCCGTCTCCCGGTCCACGTGACCGAGCACGTGGCCAAGGTCACCAGGGCCCAGCGTGAGCTCGCGCAGACCTTCGGCCGAGATCCGAATCCCGCCGAGATCGGTGCCCGCGTCGGCATCCCCGGAGAGCAGGTCCAGATGATCCTTCGGATGCGACAGGAGCCCCTGTCCCTCCACACCCCGGTGGGCGACGGAGACGACTCCACGCTCGGAGACTTCATCGGAGACCCCGACGCCGAATCACTCCCCGACGCAGCCGCCCGGACCCTGCTCCAGGAGCAGGTCGAGACGATCCTCCATACCCTGAGTGACCGGGAGCGTCGGATCATCGAGATGCGGTTCGGCCTTCTCGGCCAGGAGCCGGGCACACTCGAGGACGTCGGGAAGGCTTTCGGGGTCACCAGGGAGCGGATCCGCCAGATCGAGTCCAAGACCCTGTGCAAGCTTCGCCACCCATCCCGGTCCCAGCAGCTTCGGGACTACCTCGAATAGGCCGTTTGGGGGAAAGGGCCCGGGGGGCCTATACTGATGGGGAGGGTTCAGCATCGTGGTCTTGGCTTCGAGCAGTTCCCTCACCGGCCTTGCGCCGGGGGCCAACCGGACAGCAGTCAGGTTCGCGCGGCCACGAAAGGAGGGGATTGCTTGTGGCAACTGGTACCGTGAAGTGGTTCAACCCCGACAAGGGGTACGGTTTCATCACTCGAGAGGACGGCCCTGACGTGTTCGTGCATTTCAGCGCCATCACGGGTGAGGGTTACCGGAACCTCGATGAGAACCAGAAGGTCGAGTTCGACGTGACCGAGGGCCCGAAGGGACCTCAGGCGGCGAACGTACGCCCAGTGGCGTAACGCACCAACGGTTCACGGAGGGTCCGTCCGAAAGGACGGGCCCTTCGTTCTTTCTCAGCCCGCCCGCTTCTCCCTCAGCCAGCGCAGGAGTCCGCCGGCCAGGAGCTGCTGGCGCTCGTGCTCCTTGAGGTCGTTGCGGCCCTGGAATGTCTCACCGTCGATCTCCAGCGTGAACGTGTCGCTGCCTCGTTCGAGCTCTTCCCGAACCTTCGGCAGGCGCCACGCGTCGCCCACCCCAGCCTTGGCGTGGAGCTGGTCATCGACGAGCACCGGGACGATGCCATTGTTGATGAGGTTCCTCCGGTGGATCCGGTGGATGGCCTTGGCGAACACGGCGCGCACCCCCAGGTACATGGGCGCCAGCGCGGCATGCTCCCGCGACGATCCCTGGCCGTAGTTGTCGCCGGCCACGATGAATCCGCCGCCCCACTCCTTGGCTCGGGCCACGAACCCCGGATCCTCCTTCCGAAACACGTACTGGCTGATGGCTTCGGTGTTGGAGCGCTCTCCCATGACGATGACGCCGTCCGGGCTCATGGATCCGGTGGAGACGTTGTCGGGGAGGACGATCAGCACCCGACCTTCGAGGGCATCCGGAAGATCCGGGGGAAGCGGCGGGGGAACGATGTTGGGACCCCGCCAGATCTCGATCTTGGCCGCTTCTTCGGGCGGCGGGGGGAAGATCAGCATCGAGTCGTCGACGTGGGGCCGGGGAGCCTCGAGCTTCGGCGGCTCCTGGTCGAGGTCCCGGGGGTCGGTGATCACTCCCCTCAGCGCGGTGGCACCGGCCACCGCCGGGGAAGTGAGGTACACGTAGTCGTCGTCCGTCCCGGACCGGCCCTGGAAGTTCCGGTTGAACGTGCGGACCGACGGCTTGCCGGTTGGCGGGGCCTGCCCCATCCCCACGCACGGCCCGCAGGCCGGCTCCAGGAGCCGGGCTCCCGCCTTGACGTAGTCCTCCAGCACTCCCGTTCGCACCATCAGCTCCAGGGCCTGCCGGGACCCGGGGGACACCGTCATGTCCAGCCACTCGTCCACGCCGCCTCCCCGGCTGACGATGGATGCGGGGATGGCCAGGTCGTCGAACCCCGAGTTCACCGATGAGCCCACGCATACCTGCGCGACCTCGGTCCCCGCCACCTCCCGCACCGGGACCACGTTGTCCGGGTTCCGGGGCTTGGCGATGAGCGGCTCCAGCGTGGCCAGATCGATGACCATCTCCTCGTCGTACCGAGCCCCCTCGTCCGGCGCCAGCTCGCGGAAGTGGTCCTGGCGGTCCTGAGCCTCCAGCCATTCCTCGGTGCGCCGGTCCGCCGGAAAGATCCCGGCCGTGGCTCCCAGCTCCTGGATCATGTTGCAGATCGTTGCCCGCTCAGGGACGGAGAGGCTGGCCACTCCGGGGCCGTCGAAGGCGAACGCCTTGCCCAACCCACCCTTCACCGTGAGCCGGCGAAGCATCTCCAGGATCACGTCCTTGGCCGACACCCACCTCGGCAGCTCGTTCTCCAGGACCACTCGGACCACCTGCGGATACGTCAGCTCGAAGGGATGGCCGGCCATGACCACCGCGGCGTCCATGCCGCCGATCCCCAGGGCGATCATCCCCATCGCGCCCCCGGTGGTGGTGTGGGAGTCCGAGCCCACCATGGTCTGCCACGGCTGGTCGAACCGTTCCAGATGCACGTAATGGGAGATGCCGTTGCCGGGTCGAGAGAAGACGGCTCCGTAGTGCATCGAGCAGGTCTGCAGGAAGAAGTGGTCGTCGGGATTCTTGTAGTCGAGCTGGATCATGTTGTGGTCCACGTACTGGGTGACCTGGGGAACGCGGACACGATCCTCTCCCAGCAGCTCGAACTCCATCCAGGCCATGGTGCCAGTGGCGTCTTGAAGAAGGACGTGGTCGATCCGGTAGGAGAAGACCTCTCCGGGCTCGAGCGATCCCGACACCAAGTGCTCGGCCAGAACCTTCTCCACGATGTTCTGTGGCATGCGCGATCCTCCCTCCGCTAGCCTACTACCCGTCGGACGAACGCCGTCAGGGGGAGTTGAAGAGCTACTTCCGAAAGAGACTGGACCTCGTGGCCGACGGTGGGATCGAACCCCGGAAGGATTAGCGGAAGGGCATGTCGTACCCCATCCACGTTTCCCCTTCCATGCGACTCAGGAGCGCTCGGTCGGATTCGAGAGCCAGGAGAAGCGCGGGGTCCTGCGAGTGCACCAGCAGCCCAGCCAACGCGGGTCGGACGAAGATCTCTCGTTGGGAGAGTGGCTCGAGGAGGGCGGGCTCGAGCCGGCCGACCACCGCCGTGGCCCCATGTGCCCGGGCATGGAGGAGCAGGTGGTCGATCGCGGCCGCGGTCCCCCGGCCCGTGCCTCCGATCTGCATCACCTCGCCGACTCCACCCCGGTTGAGGTAGTAGACGAACCAGCCGATCGGCATCCCTCGCCTGTCCCGGATCAGGGCCTTCACCAGTCTGCCTCGGACACGCACTGCGGACATCTCTTCGAACAGCCACTCGAGGAAGGCCCGGTCGTAGTCGGGGCGAACGACGAACGAGGATCCCGCGGACTCCAGGCACTCGAGCAAGAGGTCCGGGGTGAGCTCCACGGCTCGCGTTCCCGCCGGGAGCCTCTCAAGGGCGATCCCCGGGACCCAGTCGGTGGCGCCGTCCAGCGCCGCCCACAGGGGCCGGGCGCCTCGAGCAAGCCGCTCCGAACCCAAGCGGGCCAGGAGCCGATCTCCGAGATACCCCCATGGCCGGAGCAGGCGAACCCAACGTAACGCGCGAGCGTAGGAGGCTCTCCCGCCAAGGCCCTTCCACATCCGCTGCGTGGAAGTCGTGGCGCTGTCGGTGATCGTCAAATCCTGAGGTCCCGCCAGGAATCTCCGAAGGAGGAGGGCTCCCACGGCCCTGTTCGCGGAGGTGGGATCGGCCATCAATTGCCCGCCGCACGCCACCCTGATCCGGCGGCCGTGGAAACGGAGACGCCGAATGTGCGCGGCAACGAACCCGACGACCCGGTCGTCCTCGCTCTGATAGACGAGGGACGGGATCTCCGGGTCGGCCCACGGCTGGTCGAGGAGCGTCCTCTGGAAGTAGGCGGCCAGTCCCGGGGGGGCGGCCCGGGAGCCCGACCGGAACACCTGCTCGAACAGGCCGACGACCTGCCCCATGTCCTCGGTCCGGAACGGGCGGATCGGATCCGCGCGAACAAGGGCTCTGAGGCTCACGCGGGCCTGCGATCCGGCTGCTCGGCGATCAGGTCGCCGAGGGTCCGGATGGAACGGAATCGTTCGATGTCGGTCTCATCCAGGGGGATGGCGATGCCGAACTCCTGCTCGATCTGGTACAGGAGCTCAACCAGCGCGAGGGAGTCGACCAGTCCGGAGTCAAGGAGATCCGTATCGACGGTGGCCACGTCGATGTGCATCTCCTCCGTCAGGAGCCGATGGATCCGCTGGATGGTATCGGCTTGGCTGGCGATCCCGTTCCTCCTTCCTCGAAGATCTCCTTCAATCTCTTTCGGTCGATCTTTCCGTTGGCGTTCTTGGGAAGGGCGTCGAATTCCTGCCACCGGGTGGGGAGCATGTACGAGGGCAGGGCCTCCCCCAACTCCTTCCTGAGCAACCTGGGCTCGACGGGGGCATCCGGCCTGGGGACGTAGGCACAGGCGATCGCCGTTCCCTCGAAGCCGTCCGCTTCGACCCCCACCACGGCCCCCTCCCCGACCACATCGAGGGCCAGGAGAGCAGCCTCGACCTCTCCGAGCTCGATCCGATACCCGCGGCTCTTGATCTGCGAGTCCGTGCGCCCCAGGAAAGAGATCTGCCCGTCGGTGCCCACGGTCCCGAGATCTCCGGTTCGGTAGATGCGCCGGCCCGATTGCTGTGGATGGGGAACGAACGCGGCCCGGGTCTTGGCCTCGTCCCGCCAATACCCCGGACTCAGGCCGGCCCCGGCGATATGGATCTCGCCAATCTCGCCGGGGGGAACCTGCCGGCGGTGCTCGTCGAGGACCAGCAGCTCCTCACCATCGCATGCGGTCCCGATGGGGATGGCTTCGGAATCGGTCAGTGGAACCTCGTCCACGGCGAAATAGCTGCTGGCGATGGTGGTCTCGGTCGGCCCGTAGAGGTTGGTGAAGCTCGCGCGCGGAAGACGCTCCATCCAGTACCTGAGCGTCGGCGTGGGGAGCACCTCACCGCACCATAGGACCCGCTTCAAAGCCGGGAGGTCGTCGTGCTGCACCGAGCCGTGCGTGGCGATGTACGTCATCGCCGACGGGACGGAGAACCACTGGGTGAGCTCCGATGAACGGATGAACTCGACGAGTGATCTCGGCTGCAGGTTCGCGGCCTCGGGAACGAGATGCAGCTGCGCCCCGGCTGCGAACGTCCCGAAGATATCGAACACGGAGAGGTCGAAGTGGAGCGGCGGGTGTCCTGAGTTCCGATCCGTCGGCAGCAGGTCGAACTGCCGGGCCGCCCACCCCACGAAGTGCGCCACGTTGGCATTGGTGACCATCACACCCTTCGGATCACCGGTCGACCCTGACGTGAACATGATGTAGGCAACGGCGTCGGGGGTGGTCGACGAGGGTCGTGGATCCGACGGGAGCCCCTGCCAGTCCCGAGGCGACCGCACCACTCCCAGCCTGTCGTCTGCGATTCTCGCTTCATCGACGAACACGACCGGCGGCCACGGATCGATCGCCCGGCGAGCAGCGAGCTCATGGACGAGATCGGAGGTCGCCCCGCCGGCGACGATGGCCGCGG
>DAITPV010000133.1:0-6036 GCA_036833435.1 Actinomycetota bacterium
GCGTATCCCTCTGCCACGGCTTGGAGGTCAGCCCGGATCTCCTCAGGAGCTTCCGCCGCGAAGTCTTCGAGACTCTGAACCGACTCCTCCAGCCCCTCCGCAGCGCCGGTGATCGCCTGACCCGCTGCGGTGGCGGCGGCCGTCAGCGATCGAGCCACGGTCGCACAGCGAGACGCATCCACCCCGTCCAGCGTCTCGACCCCGCCCGTCCCCTCTGATCCCGCCTGTTCACCGTCGCTGGTGGTGCCGTTCCCCCCGCATGCCGCCAGCAGGATGGTCGACACCAACAGGAGTAGTAGTGAGAAACGCCGCATCTGATCTCCCCCCTCGTGGACCGGTCCGGAACACTCTACCGTGGCCAACCCTCGAGGGGCCCCAATCTGAACGGTCGGGACACTAGACTCTCGCCTCGTTGTGCCGGGTCGCCTGAAGAGCAGCATCGCCGCGTTGCTGGCCACCGCCCTCGTTGGCCTTGGCGCCCCCGGAGCCTCGTCGGTACAGCGGACCGCGTCAGGATGGGGTCGGGTGGCCTGCAGCCTTCCTCGGGAGCAGATCCAGCGGGTGTACCAGGGGTACCACCCGGACCGCTCGGGTGAGGTCCAGTACCTCCCTCGAGAGCCCAACTTCGTGGGCAACTTCTCCTCCCACTCCGGCCCGTGGGACTACCTCCAGGAGGTCCCGCTGTTCCTCTACGGTCCGGGGCACGTTCCCGCGGTGGGGAAGGTCGGCCGGCAGGTCACCGTGGCGGACATGGCCCCGACGTACGCGGACCTCCTCAACTTCAGCTTCGCGGCGCCCGACGGGACTCCGCTCACCGAAGCCATCGATCCGAGCGCCCCGCCGCCCAAGCTGATCCTCACGATCGTGTGGGACGGCGCCGGCCGGAACGTCCTCAAGCGGTACTCGCGGTCCTGGCCGAACCTGCGGAGGCTGGTGAACGGAGGGGTGTGGTTCGAGCACGCCTCGGTCGGCTCCTCCCCTTCCGTAACCCCAGCGGTCCATTCCTCCATCGGGACCGGCGCGTTCCCCCGCCACCACGGGATCGTCGACGTGCGGTTCCGCATCGGAGCGGGCCCTCCGACCGGCAGCCAGCGAGCCACGGAGCTCCTGGGACCCTCGCTCGCCGATGAATACGACGCCCAGAACGCCAACGAGCCGGTGATCGGCATGGTTGGCGCCGAGGGGACCCTCGGCATGATCGGCCACGGCACGCTATGGCAGGGAGGGGACGCAGACATCGCCGCTGCGCAGCGCGCGGGGAGCTGGGGGTTGAGCGGCTCGAACGGTCAGTACTTTCGTTTCCCGTCCTACGTCCCCGATCTGCCCGGGTACGGCCAGGTTCGCCCCACGGCCGATCGTCAGGACGGCAAGCGCGACGGCCGGTGGTTCGGGATGCCGCTCAACTCGCGAGACGCGTTGACGTACACACCCGCGTACAGCCACTACCAGACCGGGGTGATCGACGAGCTGATCAAGCGAGAGGGATTCGGCGCGGACGGTCCCACCGATCTCCTGTACGTGAACTACAAGCAGGTGGACAAGGTCGGCCACCGGTTCAGCTTTCCCAGCCGTCAGATGGGGGCGGTCGTGCATGGCGTGGACCAGGCGCTGGGTGACCTGATCGGCATCCTCGACCGCAACGTCGGTCAGGGCCAGTGGGTACTGGCAGTGACCGCGGATCACGGGTCTACCCCGAAGCCGCAGTCCACCGGCGCCGAAGTCATCAACAACTACGAGCTGGCCAGGGACCTGCAGGCCACCTTCGCTGGCATCCAGGCGCCGCGGCCCACACAAGCCTGGGTGAATGAGAAGCAGCTGCGGCCCGATTCGGTCGGGGACGTGGCCCGGTACCTCATGAACTACACGCTCCGCGACAACACGGTGAACCCGGGCTCGCTCCCTCCCGGCAAGGGCGGCGAGAAGCTGTTCTCCGCGGCGTTCCCGGGTTCAGCCCTTGCGGGCCTGTCGTGCGTTCGACCTGGAAGCTGACGCCCTGCCGGGCGAGGTGAGGGGTGGGATCCGTTCGCCCCTCTTGGAGTGGTCGATCAGTGTGGCCAGCCGGCGCTGGCGGGTCTCCTCTCTCTTGGCGGTCATGATCCACAGGTTCGCCGCCTTCCGGTAGGAGGGTGGCTGGGCGTCGTAGAAGGCCCAGGCCTTCTTGTTGGCCTTCAGCTTGCGCTCGTACCTGGGTTCCAACGGCCGATGTCGGGCTTCATACGAGTACTGCTGCGACTTTCGCTCGTCACGGGCCTTGAACGTCTCGAGACCTGCCGGAGTCATCACGCCGGACTTGATGAGCTCCTTGGCTCGCTTGGTGTTGACCGAGCTCCACACGCTCCCGCGCCTGCGCGGCGAGAATCGGATCGTCCAGCGCTCGTCGTCCACTCGCTTGGTGAGCCCGTCGATCCACCCGAAGCACAGGGCCTGATCGACCGCCTCCTTGTAGCTGATGCCGGCCTTCTTCGAGCTCACCTTGTAGAAGCCCACCCATTGCTCCGTCGCGCGGTCGTGGTTCTTCTCCAGCCACGCTCGGAACTCGGACGACGACCTGAAGTACCGGGGCATCCGATGGGGATGGTATCAAGGGGGTACTTGGCGGCCGGAGGATGCGAGGATGCATCGACAGAGAGGGCGTCCATGAAGGAGTCAGCGGAGGTCCGGGACGCGATGCTTCGGTTCTACGATCGGGTGTCGGCCAACGACGTCGGCAGCTTCGACCAGCTCGTCTCGAACTCGGATGCGATCCTGATCATCGGAACAGAAGCCGGAGAGTTCGTCCGGGAACGCGAGTGGCTGGAGTTCGGGTTCCGGACCGAGGGGTACGGGCTCACGGCGGGCCCCAACCCGGTGGGGTACGAAGAGGGAACGCTCGGCTGGGTCGTGGACGAGCCGGTCCTCCATTACCCGGACGGCACCGATGTCCAGACTCGGGTCACTGCGGTTCTTCACCAGGAGGACGGCGCCTGGAAGCTGGTCCACTCACACTTCTCCGTCGGTGTCCCCGATGACGAGGTCGCCGAGCTGCAGGAGAGGTGGGGGGCGAAGCCGTAGGGTCCCTGCTCGGCCTGCTCAGGGCCACTCATCCGCTCCCTGCCGCCGCGGTCACCGCGCTGGTGGGGTTGGTAATCGATGCCCGGGATGCTTCCATCCCCGTCCTGCTTCTGGCGGTGGCGTCCACGGCCGCAGGACAGGCATCGATCGGCTGGTCGAACGACTACCTGGACCGCGACCGAGATGCCAGGTCGGATCGGCAGGACAAGCCACTGGTGGCCGGGACCGTCCGACCGACAACCGTCGCCGTGGCGGCTCTGATCGCGTTGCCCGCGTCGGTCCTGATGTCCCTGCCGATTGGGGGGGCCGAGGCGCTGGTGATGCTGGTGGCCGTGGGGTCCGCCTGGGGGTACAACGCCGGGCTGAAGGCCACCATCTTCAGCTGGCTTCCGTACGCGATCTCGTTCGGACTGGTCCCCGTGTACGTGTGGCTGGCCACGCCTCCGGGGGATCTGCCGGCGGCCTGGCTGATCGCCGCGACGGCCATGCTCGGCGTGGCCGCTCACCTGGTGAACGTCGTTCCCGACCTGGAGGCCGAACGAGGCACGATGAGCGGGCTCCCACACGTCCTGGGGGTCCGGGTTTCGCTCCTGGTGGCGGGGGCCCTGCTCACAGCGGTGCTCGCGCTGGTCGTCGCCCTGGCGGGCTCGGGGTGGCCACCCGACGTGCTCACCTCCGCCGCGGCGGGGGCGGCCGCCGGCCTCATCGCGGGGATGGTGTGGGCCGTTCTCCGGGGTCGGGGGAAGCTGGGGTTCCGACTGACGATCGCGGCGGCCGGGGCCATCGTGGTGACGTTCCTGCTTCACGGCGGCGGAGCGTCGTGAACACGAGTGCGGGCGGGCCGTAGCGAAGGAGGGTCTGCACAACCCGCCCCCACCACGTGGCCCCGAAGCTCGCGGTGATCATGGCCGTCCCGCTGAACGTGTAGGCCGCCGCCCGACCGGGGGAGGACGCGGCCACCGCCGCAAGCACCAGGGGTCCGACCAGGTGCCAGTACAGGAACCATGGGGTGACCGCCACGTATGCGATGAACGCCGCGGCGGCGGTGGGCCACGGATCCCCGGCGAACCCCGGACGGCGAGCTCCGGCCACGATCACCGCTCCCACGATGCCAAGTCCCAGCACCCGGACGATCCATACAGCGGGGTCGTCCCCCACCAGGCTCGCAAGGAGCAGCTGCACCGAGCCGCCGAGCGAGGCGGAGGCCCGCGATCCGATCTCGCCCAACCCGGTGAACGTGGCGGCCCCCTCCCAGAACGGCGCATATGCGAGGGCTGCCATGGCCACCGATACGCCGGCTGCCGGCAGCCACGACCGTCTCCGGAGGAGCAGGGAGATGAGGTACACGACAAGAACTACCCCGGCGTACGCCTTGACGAGCGTGGCCCCGGCAAGGAGCGAGGCAGTCACCAATGGACGACCGCGTCGGTCTGCCACCAGGGCCCACAGGAGCGCGGCGGCGACGGCCACGTCCGCATGGCCGCCCAGTGGCAGGGACACGATCACCAGGGGGTTCCATCCGACGAGCAGCAGGGCCCGGCCGGCATCCTCCCCGCGGGCCCGCGCCGCGGCCACGATCCCCGACACCGCCGCCACGCCGAACGCCAGAACGAGCACCTTGGTCAGCCCGAACGCCACGGGGAGGCTTCCAGTTGTCGTGACCCCACCGGTCAGCAGGGTCCAGATGGGCCCGTAGACCGAAACCTGGTCCGGCCACCGCAGCCATGGGAACCAGGCATCGCCGGAGAACAGCAGCGGGAGATCGACGTACGGGTTCGCCCCGTGGGTGGCCCACATCTTCCCGTAGAACAGGTAGGCGTACAGATCCTGTGACTGGGTCAGCGCCGCCGGCAGGACAACGAGATGGAGGATCCCGGTCCCAACCAACGCCCACCGGAGCGGCACTCCCCGGCGCACCGCCCACGCCGCCAGCGCATAGGAAACGAACGCCGCCACCACCAGGTAGCTGTAGGCGTACGTGGTCCCCGGCGGTCGAGGCCGATACGCCGAGCCCGGATCGAAGAACGGCCGGACCAGGAAGAACAGGGCGAACGTCAGCAGGCCCAGGAATCCCATCAGAAGGGCCGTGCGTTGCCAGGGTTCTGTCCGAGCCCGGAGGTCGCCGGCCGAGGTGGTCAAGGGGTCGCCGGGGCGCCGGTGTGGCCGCACGCCCGGCAGATCACGTCTCCGAGCATCACGGTGAGCCTGGTGCTCCCGCATTCGGCGCATCGATCCAGGGCATCGGCCCATCCTTGCCGGTCGCGCTGGCACGAAGGGCACACCAGCACCAGGGCACCATCCTTTACCCCCCGGACCCACGGTTGCTCGCGCTTGTCAGGGTCGTAGGTGGGGCGCCCGCAGAGGAGACAGGCGGGGCCGCCGGTCACGGCGGAGGCGATTTGTGGGCCATTTGACGAGGAATTCGGGGTGGGCGTATCGTATATGTTACTGACGAGTAGGTATTGAGACGTCCCTCGAGGGAGGAGAGCCCATGCGTGAAGCCGTCATCGTAGAAGCCGTTCGTTCTCCGATCGGGAAGAAGAACGGGAAGCTCTCGGGCTCGCACCCGGTCGACCTGCTGGCCGAGGTCCTCAAGGCCGCGGTCGAGCGCACCGGCATCGACCCTGCCCAGGTCGAGGACAACATCACCGGCTGCGTGTCCCAGACCGGCGAGCAGTCCATCAACATCGCTCGCAACGCCTGGCTGGCCGCGGGGCTCCCTGAAGAGGTGCCGGCGGTCACCATCGACCGGCAGTGTGGATCCAGCCAGCAGGCCGCCCACTTCGCCGCCCAAGGAGTCATGGCCGGGGCCTACGACCTGGTGGTGGCCAGCGGGATCGAGAACATGTCGCGGGTCCCGATGGGCATCACGGCCCAGCAAGGGCCGGGCATCCCGTTCTCCCAGGCCCTGATGGACCGGTACGAGGGAGGCCTGGTGCCCCAGGGCGTAAGCGCCGAGATCATCGCCGAGCGCTGGGGCCTCTC
>DAITPV010000134.1:0-5989 GCA_036833435.1 Actinomycetota bacterium
GTACGTCTTCTGGCTGCGGTTGACGTCGAGCGGGAGGACGGGGACGCCGAACTCCCGGGCGTCCTGGAGGATCAGCCGCCGGGGGTACATCCCCGGCTCGTGGGTGAGGACCCCGGCCAGGAAGTGGGCCGGGTAGTGAGCCTTCAGCCATGCCGACAGGTACGTGGGCACGGCGAAGGCGGCAGCGTGGGCCTTGCAGAACCCGAACGAGGCGAACGAGGCCAGCTCCCGCCATACCTTTTCCGCGTCCTCGGTCCCCAGGCCCTTCGCCGTGGCCCGGCGAAGGAACGCCACCTGGTGATCGTCGATCTCGACCTCGTCGTCGAGGTGACGGCGGATCCGGTCGGCCTCCGAGAGCGAGCAGCCCGACGCGGCCAGGACCCGCATCACCTGCTCGTGGTACACGATCACCCCGTACGTCTCCTGGAGGATCGGCTTCAGGAGCGGGTGGGCGTATCGCGGTCGCTCCAGCCCGTGCCGGCGCTTGATAAACGGGGTCACCATGTCCGACTTCACCGGGCCGGGGCGGAACAGCGAGATGTCGATGATCAGGTCCTCGAACCGGTCCGGCTGGAACTTCTGGAGCAGCTCTCGCTGGCCGGGGCTCTCGATCTGGAAGCACCCGATGGTCCGGGAAGAGCGGATCAGCTCGTAGGTCTCGGGGTCGTCGTGCGGCACCTCGTCGAGGTCCACGACCTCCCCGGTGGTCCGTTCCACCTCGTCGAGGCAATGGTGCATGGCCGAGAGCATCCGGACCCCCAGGACGTCGAGCTTGAGGAGTCCCAGCAGCTCCACGTCGTCCTTGTCCGCCTGGACCATCCGATGCCCGAGGTACGAACGCTCCATCGGCACCCGGTCGGGAAGGTCATGGTCCGAGAGCACGATGCCCGAGGGGTGGAGGGCCAGGTGCCGGGGGAACCCGTTGAGCCGCTCGGCCACCCGGAACAGCAGCTCGAGCTGCCCGGCGCCCAGGTTCGACCCACGAAGCTCTGGGAGCGACTCCATGGCCTCCCGGATCCGGTGGGCTCCGATGTGGGGGAACGCCTTGGCCACCACGTCCACCTCGGCCTCGGGGTATCCCAGGGCCTTGCCCACCTCCCGCACCGCGGCCCGGGCCCGGTAAGTGTCGACCATCGTCACGCACGCGCACCGGTCCTCGCCGTACCGGCGGAGGACCATTTCGTAGACCTCCTCGCGGCGGGCCGACTCAACGTCGAAGTCGATGTCGGGCAGCTCGTCACGCAACGGGTTGATGAACCGCTCGAACAGCAACCCGTGGTGGATCGGATCCACCTCCGAGACTCCGGTGGCGAAGCACACCAGCGATCCGGCAGCCGACCCGCGAGCCGCGCACCGGATCCCCATCTCCTTCACCTCGCCCACGATGTCGGCCACCGTGAGGAAGTAGGCGGCGTAGCCCATCCGCCGGATGTGGTCGAGCTCCATGTCGAGCCGGTCCTGAACCACCCGGGTGAGCCGCATGCCTCGAGACGCGAGCCCCCGATGGCACCGCTCGGCCAGCAGCGAGGTGGCGGTGCGGCCCGCCGGCGTGGGGAAGTCGGGGAAGTGCACCTGGCCGATCCCCAGGTCGAACGTGCAGGCCTCGGCGATCCGGACGGTGTTGTCGCACAGGTCGGGACGGTCGGCGAACCGCTCGCGCATGTGGGCCGCCGGCTTCAGCCACCCTTCGGCGTTGCGCCGGGAGACGTGGTGATCGGCAACGGAGACGATCTCCCGCATGCACTCCAGCGCGTCGGCCAGGAACGCATCGCCGGGGACCAGGTATCGAACCGCGTTGGTGGCCACCGCGGGGAGCTCGGCGTCCTCGGCGAGGCGGAGGAGGGTTCGAACCTCCCTGGCGCTCCCCGGCTCCAGGAAGTCGCGAACCTCGACGAAGCACCACGGTCCGAACGCCTCGCGCCACGGCCGGGCCAGCTCCCGGGCCGCGCCCGGCCGTCCCGACAGCGCCCTGCGGCCAGGCGGCGACTCCGCCCCCAGCAGGCACACCAATCCGTCGGCCCCAGCCATCACCTCCGCGGCGGTGAGCGACGGCTCCCCTCGCTCGTTGGACATGTGCGCCCGGGTGATGAGCCGGCACAGGTTGCCGTACCCGACCGCGTCCCTGGCCAGCAGCACGACGTGATCAGCGCCTTGCAGGGTGAGGCGCGCGCCGAAGATCGGCTTGATCCCCACCTGCCCGGCGGCCGCGGCGAACCGGGCCGCGCCGTACAAGCCGTCGCGGTCGGTGAGCGCCACGGCGGGCATGCTGAGCTCGGCGGCTCGGACCACCAGATCTTCCGGGGAGAAAGCCCCGTCCTTCAGGGAGAAGTACGACCGGCAGTGGAGGTGGACGAACACCTCATGTAGCCGCCTGGTCGCATCTCTCGAACATATGTTCGACTCCTCGAGGGAAGGTACCTCGGGTGCTGCGAAGGTGTCAAGAGGCGGTCAGGTGCCTTCGAGGCAGCCGATGACCTCTGCGGGAAGGCCGGGGAAGTCGAACGCTCCTTCTCCGGTGACGAAGTCGTAGGCGGTCCCCGCCCACTTCCCGGGGAGCTCGGGGACCTTCCGGCGCTTTTCGTCGGCCGCCCCTTCCTCGAGCAGGAATCCCACCCAGTCGGGGGATGCGAACCCCTGGGAGTCGTACGGCGCCACCGCCACCAGGCCCGACCCGAACGCCCGCTCTTCGATCAGCCATCGTCCGCGGAACGCCGGGTCGGCCTCCAGAGCCGCCTTCACGTACCACCGGTCCACGCGCAGGAGGTACCCCTTGTCCGACGGCGGCGACTCCGGGCCCTCGAAGTACCGCAGCTCGTCCACCTCGAACTCCCCGTCGACCTTCAACGTCCGGCGGATCACGTGGAACGGCAGCTCGTACTGCTCGGGATCCTCGGGAACCGTCCAGTCGTTCACACACGCGGTCTCGGTGGGGGCCTCGCCCCCCTCGTCGGCCACGTCGTCCGGCGAGGTCTGGGGCTCGGTGGTGGCCTGGGGTGATGGCGATTCCCCACCTGCGGTCTCCCCGCCCGACGTCCCGTCGGCGCATGCCACCATCAGCATGCAGACGACGATCATCACGCGGGCCAGCGATTTCGTGGACGTGACGGTATCCTCCGACAACCGGGAACGGCCCAAGTATAGTGGGCCGATTCCTCCTCCCGAACAGCAACGATGTACCGAACCCGACTGACCCGCCGCGATTTCGTGAGCCGCTCCGCGGCCGCCGCCGCGGGCGTGTATCTCTCCGCGTGTACCGGGGAGCAGCTGTCCACGGCCCCCCAGCCCCGGCCGTCCTACGGCATCGACCCCGCCAGCCTGGACACCCAATGGCCGATCAAGCGGGTGATCTACGTGATGCTCGAGAACCGGAGCTTCGACCACGTCTTCGGGCGGTTCCCGGGAGCCAACGGCACCCAGATGGGCGTGAACCAGGGCCAGGAGGTCCCCCTGGTCGATGCTCCCGAGTGGCTGCCGGGAGACCTCCCACACGACCTCACGGCATGGCTCGAGGGCTACAACGAAGGGAACATGGACGGCTTCGCCCAGGGAACCTACGGTCCGTACTACGCCTACTCGCAGTTCCGCCCCGAGGACATCCCCAACTACTGGCACTGGGCCCAGAACTACGTCCTGGGCGACAACTTCTTCGCCTCCGCCGCGGGCCCCTCGTACGCCAACCACCTGTGGATGATCGCCGGACAGGCCGGAGGGATCATCGACAACCCGGAGAACATCAAGGTCAAGCGACTGAACGATGGCCGGATCTTCAAGTCATGGGGCTGCGACGCGTTCGGGGAGGACGTCTTCGTCCTGGTCCGGGACGAGGTCGGGAACATCACCAAGCACCCCACCTGCTTCCGGTTCAAGACCGTCGGTGAGCAGCTCTCCGAGCAGGACATCGACTGGGCGTACTACGCGGCCGATCCCCACCAGGCCGGGTACATCTGGCAGGCCTATTCGGCCATCGAGCAGGTGTACGGGACCGAGATGTGGGACGAGCACATGTGGCCGGTCGACGACGTGTTCCGGGACATCGAGGCCGGGTCCCTGCCGTCGGTGACCTGGGTGACGCCGCGATTCCAGCTCTCCGACCATCCCCCGTTCAGCACCAAGCACGCCCACAACTGGGTCACCGATCTGGTCAACAAGGTCATGGAGAGCGAGATGTGGGACTCGGTGGCCATCTTCATCTCGTGGGACGAATGGGGTGGCACGTACGACCACGTGGTCCCGCCGAAGATCGATGAGTTCGACATCGGGTTCCGGGTCCCGCTGTTGATGATCTCGCCGTATGCCAAGAAGGGATATGTGGACGACGCCCTCGGGGAGTTCTCCTCACCGCTCCGGTTCGTGGCCGATAACTGGGGGCTGGATTACCTGACGGACCGCATCCGGACGTCCCACAACTTCGAGCACGCCTTCGACTTTCAGCAGCGGCCCCGCCCGCCGGACCCTCTGGACAAGATCGAAGCCACCAGCACGTTCCACGACTTCCCCGAGAACTTCCCCGACTGGCCGACCGAGCTGGACCCCGAGCCGCCCAAGATCCGCTACCCCTAACGGGTCGCGGCGGCCCAGCTCACCCCGGTCTCCACCTCGTTCATCTCCGCCACCGCATCGACGTACCCGACGGCCAGGCGCCCGTCCGTCTCTTCGGCGCCCAGTCCGGCGAGGGCCTCGGCCCATCGGGCCACCGCCCGGCGAGCCGGATCGTTCTCCAGCCGAAGGGTCTCCTCGATGGCTTGGGCGTACCCGGCGGCGGTGGCTTCGGACTTCCGCAGCCGGTCCATGTGCTCGCGCGCTCGGGTCCCCACCTCCTCGCGGAGCTTCGGGTCATCGGCCAGGCGCCGGAGCGCGTCGGCCAGCGCCTCGGGGTTCGGACGGCCTCCGGGGATCCGGATCACCGCGTCGGCAGGCCAGTCGAGATACGTCCCCGTGGCCTGGACCACTACGGGTTTCCCCGCCGCCAGCGCTCTGATCAGGGTCCCGCTGACCTCCCCTCGGTGGGGGAAGCGGAGGTTCACCACGATGTCACTGGCCTGGAGCCAGGCGTAGAAGTCCACCTCGGGGACATCGGTGGCCACGGTGACGCGGTCGGCGTTCCCGTACTCGGACACCGCCGACTCGACGTCGTACCCGGGGATCCGGCGGCCCACGATGGCCAGGTGGACCGGGGAATCGAGCCGGGACGTGGCCTGGAGCACGGCGTCGAGAGCTTTGGCCTCGCCGACGTCCCCCAGCACCCCGACCACCACCTGGTCCCCCAGCCGCTGCCGGATAGCCTCTGCTCGCTGGGGCGCCTTCCGGGCGGCGCGAGGCGGATCGATGACCGGGTGGGGAACGACGAACACCGGGGTGCGCGATCCCATCGCCTCGAGGTACTGACGCCCGAACTTCGAATGGACCACCACGCCGCGGGCCCGGCGAACCACATAGGCGCACCACGGAACCTCCAGGGGTCCCTCCACGTCGGGCCGGGCCTCGAGCAGACGCTCGCGGGCGGCCTCCGCTTCCGCCTCGGTGCGCGTTCCAAGGGGGTCCCCGGCATCCAGGAACGCCCGGGCCAGGTCGTCCAGGGCCAGGTCGTGGAGCACCAGCAGCCCCGGACGGCGGAGGGCCAGCCGGTAGATGTCGCCGTGGAACTCGACGTTGTTGCCCAGGTGGTACACCGCGAGCGCGGCGTGGTCCACGAGCTCGTCGACCTGCGGCGGGAGCGGCCATGGCGACACCAGCGGGTGGGGGAACCGTCGTGCCCGGAGGCCCCGAAGCACCGCGTCCGAGTACGTGGCGATCCCGGTGCGGGCGGGGGGAAGCGGAGATAGGAACGCGATCCGGCCGGCTGTTCGCGAGGCCATCAGGACAGGATGCGCTCCACGACCTCGGACCACTCGGGGACCCGGTCGCGGATCAGCTTGTGCCCGGCCTCGCCCATCTCCGCGGCGTGCTCGGGAGAAACGGTCAGCTGCTCCAGGGCCCGGGCGATGGCCCG
>DAITPV010000135.1:0-5975 GCA_036833435.1 Actinomycetota bacterium
TGAATGGCCGCCGACCGCGGCCTGCGGGGGGATCCCGAGGACCTCCAGCTCCCGGAGTCGCTGCAGGGCATCATCGCCGCCCGCCTCGACGGGCTGCCGCCAGAGCTCAAGAGCCTGCTCCAGGACGCGGCGGTGCTGGGGAAAGTCTTCTGGCTCGGCGCGGCGGCGTCGATCGGCGGCGTCGATCGTCGAGACAGCGAGCAGCGACTTCGAGACCTGGAACGGCGGCAGTTCGTCCGCCGGGATCGCCGGTCATCGGTGGCCGGGGAGACCGAGTATGCCTTCTGGCACCTCCTGGTCCGCGACGTGGCATACGGGCAGATCCCTCGGGGACTTCGGGCCGAGAAGCATGCGCTGGCCGCGGAGTGGATCGCCTCGCTGGCGGCCGATCGGATCGAGGACCTCGGGGAGATGCTGGCCCACCACTACCTGGCCGCCCTGGAGTTCGCCAGGGCGGCAGGCCAGGAGACCACTCCTCTAGAGGAGCCCGCTCGACGGGCCCTTCGTGCGGCCGGTGACCGGGCCCTGGCCCTCAACGCCTTCGGATCCGCCGCCCGCTACTTCGGGGAGGCCGCAAGCCTGTGGCCGGTCGGCGACCGGGAGCGTCCACAGATCCTGTTCCGTCACGCCCGGGCGCAGTGGCTCTACCAGGAGTCGGCCAAGGAAGCCCTCTCAGAGGCTTTGGAGGAGCTGCTGGCCTCCAACGACGTGGAGCTGGCCGCCGAGGCGGCCGCCATGCTTGGCGACACGTATTGGCGGGAAGGCCAGCAGGACGAGGCCTTCCAGCACTTCGATCGGGCTCGGGAGCTGATGGAGCCTAGGGGTCCGTCTCCGGCCAAGGCCTGGGTCTTGTCCTTGCACTCCAGGGCCCTGATGCTGGCGGCGCGGAACGACAAGGCCATCGAGGTGGGGCGAGCGGCGCTGGCTATGGCAGATTCGCTGGGGCTGGCCGACATCCGGGCGCACGCGCTCAACAACATCGGCACGGCTCGCACCAGTCAGGGAGATCTTGGGGGCCTCGCCGATCTGGAGGCCAGCATCGCCACGGCGGAAGAAGCGAACGCCCAGCGGGACGTCGCTCGTGGCTACATCAACCTCTCGGCGATGACCCTCCTTCGGGGTGACCTGCGACGCGCCAGGGAGATGCAGGAACGAGGGATGGAGGTGGCCGAACGCCACGGCCTGGGAGGACAGGGGCGCTGGCTCCGGGGCTCCTTCCCGATCCTCCTGTATGAATCGGGGGAGTGGGACCGGGCCCTCCGGGCCGCCGACGACTTCATCGCCGAGGTCGAGGGTGCCCCCCACTACCAGGAGATGGAGGTCCGAAATGTGCGGGCGCTGATCCGGCTGGCCCGTGGCGACGTGGACGGGGCCCTCGACGATTCGGAGAAGGGCCTGGACATGGCCAGGGGAGCCAAGGACCCGCAGGCCCTCCATCCAGCGCTGGGAGAACGGGCCCGGATCCTGTTCCTGTCGGGCCATCGCTCGAAAGGCCTGGCCCTCATGGAAGAGCTGGTGGACATAGTCTCGCCAGCCGGCGTGGACCTCACGGCGGCTTTCTGGTTCGTCCCGGGCGGCCTGGTGCTCGGTGCCGAGGGCCGAGGAGAGGTACTTACCCGGCTGGCGGAATCGGCGCCGCCGACACCCTGGATCCGGGCGGGGAGCGCCATTGCCCGCGGCGACTTCGCAGAGGCAGCTGACATCCTGGCGAGGATCGGATCACGACCGGAGGAGGCGTTCGCGCGGCTCATGGAGGCGGAACGGTTGGTGGACGCTGGTCGCCGAACCGAGGCCGACGTCGAGCTGAGCCGAGCCCTGGCCTTCTACCGGAGCGTGGGAGCCACGCGGTTCATCGGGGAGGCCGAGGGTCTCCTGGCCCCCACCGCCTGAACGGTCAGCGGCCCAGCGAGCGAAGCTTCCGGCGGCCGTCGCGCCGGACAATCGGGCCGTGGCCGAAGTACAGGGCTTCCACCGGGAGGTCGGCCAGCTCCCGGACCGTCTCACGGTTCCGTTCGGGGTCCTGGGTGAACGCTTCCCATGACGGGCGCATGCCGGTGACGTTCCACACGGCGTCGCCCACGAAGAGGGCCTGGAGGTCGGGGGCCAGCACCACCTGGTGGCCGGCGGTGTGCCCGGGGGCCGGGATCACCCGGAGGCCGCCCTCGATCTCCTCCGTTCCCTCCACCGGGTGGTCAACCTCGAACCGCGGGTACCGTGCCAGCCGCCCGTAGACCCCTCGGGCCCAGGCCGCCGGCGCGAAAGCGTAGGGCTCGCGCCCGGCGATCACTTCCGCGTCCGCCGCACCGGCGATCACCGGCGCGTCGCACAGCTTCCGCACGTCGCTCGCTCCCCCAGAATGGTCACCGTGGCTGTGCGTCAGGACGATCTGGCGCACGTCCTCCGGCCTGCGGCCCACCTTCCGGATCGCCGCGGCGATCCGTCCGGCGTCGTTCCGAGTGCCCGAGTCGACCAGCGTGAGGACACCTCTGTGCTCAACCAGGAATGATCGGCCGACCCTGGTGAAGATGCGATGGACGGGCAGGCTCAGGAAGCCTTGGCCTTCTTCCGGGTCGTCGTGCGCTTCTTCGCGGCGGTCTGCTTCTTGGTGGCGTCCACGCTCTGCTTCAGCGCGTCCATGAGGTCCACCACCTTCGGGGCCTCGGGCGCTTCGATGACCTCGACCTCTTCGCCGGCCACCTTCTTCTCCACGATCTGCATCAGGGCTTCGCGATAGTCGTCGCGGAAAGCCTCGGGGTTCCAGCCCTCGGTGAGGTTCTCGATGAGGCTCTGGGCCATCTGGAGCTCCTTGTCGGAGACCTTGGCCGGCTTCTCCAGCTCGGGGAAGTCGGCCTCCCTGATCTCGTCGGGCCAGAACATGGTGTCCAGGACCAGGGCCTTGTCCTTGAGCCGAACCGCGGCCAGGTGCTCCTTATCACGGAACGACACCTTGGCGATGCCGACGCGGTCCCCCTCCTCGAGGGCGTCTCGGAGCAGCTGGTAGGCCTTGACCCCGGCTTCCTCGGGACCCAGGTAGTAGGTCTTCTTGTAGTAGATGGGGTCGATCTCCGACCGGTCCACGAACTGGGCGATGTCGATGGTCCGCGTGGACTCCACCGGGACCGCGTCGAAGTCCTCATCCGTGAGGATCACGTATTGGTCCTTCTCGTACTCGTATCCCTTGACGATGTCGTCGTAGGACACCTCTTCCCCGCACTTGGCGCACACCCGGTTGTACCGGATCCGCCCGTGGTCCTTCTCGTGCAGCTGGTTGAACCGGAGCGTCTTCTCCTCGGTGGCCGTGTACACCCTGATGGGGATCGATACCAGGCCGAAGGAGATGGCTCCCCTCCACATGGTCTTCATGGGGTACCTCCAGGGTTGGGCCTCGATTGTATCGCCGGGGGATGACAGACCCGGATACCCTCGTGCCGTGCCCAGGAAGCGAGGCGGTCCCGCCTTCACCGTGGAGGCTCCCAAGCCCCTCCCGGCCACCAAGGACGGGGAGCACTGGTGGATGGAGGCGGACGGCCGGAAGCTGCGCCTGTCCAACCTCAACAAGGTGTTCTGGCCCGAGGAGGGATACACCAAGGGCGATCTCCTGGCCTACTACCACAACGCCGACGATCTGATCCTCAGATATCTCGCCGGGCGGCCCCTCACCATGAAACGGATGCCGGACGGCATCACCGGACCGTTCTTCTACGAGAAGAACGCCCCATCCCACACCCCGGAGTGGATGCTCCGGTGCCCCGTTCGCGACCTGGAGACCGGGAAGATCATCGACTACCTCATGGTCGAGGACGCGGCCGGTCTGCTGTACGTGGTCAACCTGGGGTGCATCGAGTTCCACCCGCTGCACTCCCGTTGCGAGGAGATCGACCGGCCCGACTACCTGTTCTTCGACCTGGATCCCTTCGAGCCCGCAACGTTCGACGACGTCCTGGCGGTGGCCCGCCACGTGAAGACCGCCCTGGATCACCTGGGTCTCCCCTCGTACCCCAAGACGTCGGGAGCCACGGGGATGCAGATCTACGTGGGCCTCGATCCCCGGCCCACCTACGACGAGGTCCGGGCGTTCGTCGGCGCGGTGGGCCAGGCGATCAGGCGCGCGGACCCCGACCGAGTCACGATGGAGTGGGACATCGCGAAACGCGCCGGCCAGATCTTCATCGACCACAACATGAACCGGATGGGCGCCAACATCTCGGCCGCGTACTCGGTGCGGCCCGAACCCGGCGCCTCGGTGTCCACCCCGGTCACCTGGGACGAGGTCCACGAAGGCGAGATCCGTCCACAGGACTTCACCATCGTCACGGTCCACCAGAGGATCGCGGAGGTCGGTGACCTGTTCCGTGGGGTTCTCGAGGAGCCGGTGGATGCCCGGGAAGCGTTCTCCTCGATGGGGATCGAGATCTCCGCGGAGCGGACCGAAGCCCCACGGAAGGAGACCCCCAGGCAACGGAAGCCGACCGCGGACGAGGAAGACGGCGGCGAGCCGGAGCAGCTGGCCGAGTACCGTCGGAAGCGCCGCTTCGACATCACCCCGGAGCCGGGCCCCGAGGTCAAGCCGGGCCGGGACGAGCTGTTCGTGATCCAGAAACACGACGCCACCCGGCTGCACTACGACCTCCGCCTGGAGCGGGACGGCGTGATGGTGTCGTGGGCCGTGCCACGTGGGCTCCCACTGGTGCCGGGCGAGCGGCGGATGGCCGTGCACACCGAGGACCATCCCATCGAGTACGCATCGTTCGAGGGATGGATCCCCGAAGGCCAGTACGGCGCCGGCGAGGTGCTCATCTTCGACACCGGACGCTACGAGGCCCCCGAGTGGAAGGACGACAAGGTCACGTTCCGTCTCGAGGGACGGAGGCACCGTGGCGAGTACCACCTGGTGAAGACGAAGACGGACTGGCTGGTGTTCCTGTCCAAGCGTTCCGCGCATCTCCAGCCTCCGCCTCCCCCGCCGTTCTCCCCGATGCTGGCCGAGGGCGGCCACCAGGCGTTCGACGACCCCGACTGGCGCTTCGAGCCAAAGCTGGACGGGATCCGGACCCTGGCCTACGTGGGAACCGACAGCACCCGCCTGGTGTCCCGGACCGGCAAGGACCAGACCGAGCGCTATCCGGAGCTCGAGAACCTGGCCCGGTTCGTCAACGGGCTCCAGGCGGTGATCGACGGAGAGATCGTGGCCGCCGACGACTCGGGGCGCCCCTCGTTCGAGCGTCTCCAGCAGCGCATGAACCTCGCGTCGGCGAAGGAGATCGAGCGAGCCCGTCGGAAGATCCCCGTGACGTTGTTCGCGTTCGATCTGCTCTGGTTCGACGGCCGGGACATCACGGCTGAGCCGTTGGAAGACCGACGCGATCTCCTCGAGGACATCGTCACGGAAACCGACAGGGTCCGCCTCACCTTGATCGTCGACGAGCGAGGCACCGACCTGTTCGGGAAGGCCAAGGAGCTGGGACTCGAGGGAGTGATCGCCAAGCGACTGGGCACCCCCTATGTTCCGGGCCGTCGCACGAAGGACTGGAGGAAGATCAAGGCGGTCAACCGGCAGGACTGCCTGATCCTGGGATGGACCCCGGGCACTCGGTCGCGGTCCTCGACGTTCGGGGCCGTCCTGGTGGGGGCGTACCGGGACGGGGAGCTCATCTGGATCGGCCAGGTGGGGACGGGGTTCACCGAGTCCACCCTGGCGGATCTCCTCAAGCGCCTGACCGAGCTGGAGCGGAAGGACCCGCCCGTGGACGACCCCGGCCTCCGGGCCCTGAAGGGGGCCCGATGGGTGGAGCCCGAGCTGGTGTGCGAAGTCGAGTACCTGGAGATGACCCGGGTGGGTAAGCTCCGGGCTCCGGCGTTCAAGGGTCTGCGCCCGGACAAGGCTCCCGCGGATGCCGTGCTTGAGCCGCCGGCCACGATAGGGTAGGTCCTCGATGCTCCCCAACCGAACCCGTGTTTCACGCTGTGCGGCGACC
>DAITPV010000136.1:0-5854 GCA_036833435.1 Actinomycetota bacterium
GTCGAGGACGTCAACGGCGACGGGTACTGCTTCGAGCTCGGCACTGCGGTTCAGCTTCGGGACGGGTCCGACGTTGCGCTGGTGGCCACGGGAGCCACGGTGGGCGAGGCGGTGAAGGCGGCCGAGCTCCTGGCCGGTGACGGCATCGACGCCCGCGTGCTCAACGTGCACACCATCAAGCCGCTCGACGAGGAGGCCGTCCTGGCCGCGGCGTCCGACTGCGGGGCGGTGGTGACCGTGGAGGACCACAGCGTCCACGGGGGACTGGGAGGAGCAGTGGCCGAGGCGCTGGCCGGCGCGGGCGCCGGCACCCCTCTCCGAGTGATCGGGATGCGCACGTTCGGTGAGTCGGGCACGCCCCAGGAGCTGTACCAGAAGTTCGGTCTGGATAGCGACGGCATCGCCGCTACCACTCGCCAGTTCCTGGACTCGAAATCGTAACGGTTCGTTGATTCACCTTAGCTATTTGGTCTGTTAGCATGACCTGCCGGTCCACCGGAACCCTTCCATGATCAAGACCGAGCACATCACCAAGATTTACAAGGACTCCGTCGTCGCCCTCGAAGACGTCAACATCGAGGTCGAGAAGGGGGAGTTCGTCTTCGTCGTGGGCCCCTCCGGCTCCGGTAAGTCCACGTTCATCCGTCTGCTGCTCAAGGAGGAGGAGCCCACTCGGGGCAACATCTTCGTGGCCGGGAAGAACATCGCCACCATGTCGCCGTGGAAGGTTCCGTACCTCCGCCGCAACGTGGGCACGGTGTTCCAGGACTTCAAGCTCCTTCCCGACAAGACGGTGTTCGACAACGTGGCCTTCGCGCTGGAGGTGATCGGCGAGAGCCGCGCGGTGATCGACCGCCGGGTCCCGGAGATCATCGAGCTGGTGGGCCTGGGCGAGAAGCTCAACAACTACCCGGAAGAGCTGTCCGGCGGGGAGCAGCAGCGCGTGTCGATCGCCCGCGCGTTCGTCAATCGTCCGTTGATCCTGCTGGCGGACGAGCCGACGGGGAACCTCGACCCGTCAACCTCGGTGGACATCATGAAGCTGCTGGACCGGATCAACCGCACCGGCACCACGGTGATCATGGCCACGCACGACAACGCCATCGTCGACGCCATGCGCCGGCGGGTGGTGGAGCTGGACAAGGGCTCGGTGGTCCGCGACCAGGCCCGGGGGGTGTACGGCTATGGGGCGTAGGTGGAGCTACTTCTTCCGGGAAACCGCCGCCGCGCTACGACGCAACGCCCTCGTTACCTTTGCGGCGATCTCCACGGTGTTCATCTCCCTGTTCCTCCTCGGCGGAGCGCTGCTCGTCGAGCGGCAGGTCAGGCTGATGACCGGGGAGTGGGCGTCTCGCGTGGAGGTCTCCGTGTTCCTCCGGGACGACGCCTCGCCCGAAGAGATCGAGGCGCTGGGACGGAGGATCGAGGAGATCCCCGAGGTCCAGGACACCTTCTTCGAGAATCGCGAGCAGGCATACGAGAACTACCAGGAGCTGTTCAGGGACAACCCGGCGCTGGTCGAGAACGTCGGGCCTGAAGCCATGCCCCAGTCCTACCGGATCAAGCTGGTCGACCCGGAGGACTTCCCGGTGATCCGGGCCCGGCTGGCCGGGGACCCCGCCATCGACGAGATCAAGGACGAGCAGGCCTTGCTCAAGAAGCTCCTCGCGGTGACCGGCGTGCTGCGCACCGGGGTCATCGCGGTGGCGGCGATCATGCTGATCTCGGCGGCCGGCCTGATCGGGAACACCGTGCGGATGGCGGTGTTCGCTCGGCGCAAGGAGATCGCCATCATGAAGCTGGTGGGGGCCACCAACTGGTTCATCCGGGTCCCGTTCCTCATCGAGGGCGTGGTGGAGGGACTCCTCGGCGGGGTGGTGGCCGTCCTGGCCATCTTCGCCATGAAGTTCCTGTTCATCGACCCGTTGCGCGGCCAGGTGGCGTTCGTGCCGACGTGGATCGGGACCAGCGACATCTTGTTCCCCACGGCGTTCATCATCCTGGCAGCGGGGATCCTCATCTCCGCCGTGGCCAGCCTGATCGCCATGCGGAGGTTCCTGGAGGTCTGACCTCCGGGTGCTTGTTCGGGGCCTGATCGGCCCCTAAAATCGTTGCCCCCCCTGGAAAGGATTCGCGCGTGCCCGGGATCATGCGCGGGGCCGTCACCCTCGCGAGCGCCATAGCGCTGCTGGCCGTTTCCGCACCCCCCACGGGTGCCGAGCCGGACCCAGACCGCCTCGAGGAGATCGAGCAACAGATCGAGGCCAAGGAAGATCGCCTCCAGGAGGCGGAGCAGCAGAGCGAGGACATCGAGGAGCAGCTGGAGTCCGCCGAGGCCCAGCGTCAGTCGCTCACCGCGGAGATCGACCTCCTGACCACCACCCTGCAGGAAGCTCAGGCCGAGCTGGCTCGGGTCCAGGCGGACCTCGAAGCCACGCGGGTGGAGCTGGACCGGTGGACCACGATGCTCGACCGGGCCCGAGGCCGCCTCGACGATCGTCAGTCGGTCCTGGACGAACGTGCCGCCACGGCGTACATCGCCGGGCCCGGCGTGTACCTCGACGTGCTGCTGGGAGCCGACGACCTCGCCGATCTCAGCGACCGGGCGGCGTACCTGGACAACGTCCTCACCGTGGACTCCGACGCGCTGACGGGCGTGCAGACCGCCCGGAGGCTGGTTGCGGACCGGCAGGACCACATCGAGAGTATCGAGGCTCGCCTGGACCAGCAGTGGGAGCAGGTGCACGCACGCACCGAACGGATCGCCGCGATCCGGGAGGAGCAGCAGGGCCTCCTGGGTCAGGTCGACCTGGAGATCGCCGTCCAGACCGATCTGCTGGGAGGGCTGGATGAAGCCCGGGAGCAATACGAGGCGGCCATCGCCGCGCTCGAAGCGGAGTCGGCCCAGATCCGCGGAGTCATCCAGACCACGGGGTCCACCGGCACCGGGCAGCTCGGCGGCGAGCTGGCCTGGCCGACGGCGGGGCCAATCGTTTCCGGGTTCGGATGGCGAACGCATCCGATCTACGGAACCGCGCGGTTCCACTCCGGCGTGGACATCGACGGCGCATGCGGGCAGCCCATCGTGGCCGCGGAGTCCGGGTCCGTGCTCTCCGCGGGTTCCAACGGCGGGTACGGATTGGCCACGGTGATCGATCATGGGGACGGACTGTCCACGCTGTACGGACACCAGTCCCAGCTCGGGGTGTCGTCCGGCCAGAGCGTCAGCCGGGGCGCGCAGATCGGCCTGGTGGGCACCACGGGACTGTCCACCGGGTGTCACCTCCACTTCGAGGTCCGGATCAACGGCGAGCCGGTGGACCCCGCTCCGTACCTCACGTAGGTACGCTGGCCGTCGTGAGCTGGTCCCGCTCCCTTCTCTTCGCGTTGGTGGTCGCGCTCGTGGCCGTCGGAGGCTTCGTCGCCGGCCGGATGACCGCCGACGACCGGACGGAGTTCGAGGAGGTGGCAGCCGCCGCCGAGGACATCGAGCGGCGAGCGCTGATCCCTCCCACCCGGGAGGACCTGGTGCGGGGAGCGATCCGAGGGATGCTCGAGGCGCTCGATGACCCGTACGCGGCCATCCTCGGTCCCGAGGAGGCATCCGCTGCCCGGGACCTGAACACCGGGTCGTTCGTGGGCATCGGAGCGTTCGTGGAGGGAGGGCCCGATGGTCTGGTGGTGACCTCGGTGCTGCGTGGGTCACCGGCGGATGACGCGGGGATCCTGGCCGGTGACGTGGTCACGACCGTTGACGGTCGGCCCATGGCCGGTCTCACCGCCTCCCAGGCCGCATCCAGCCTCTCTGGCGCGGAAGGAAGCTCCGCGCGGCTGGTGGTGCGGTCCGAGGGAGCGGAGCGCGAGGTGACCGTGGTGCGGACCCGGATCCCGCTCTCGGACGTGCAGGCCCGGATGCTCGATGGCCAGGTGGGATACGCGCGAGCCCTTCAGTTCGGCGAAGGGGTGGCCGGAGATCTGCGCCGGCAGATCGGCGGCCTTCTGGAGCAGGGAGCCAGAGGACTGGTCCTCGATCTGCGAGGCAGTCCCGGCGGCGTTGTGGACGAGGCCGTCGCGGCGGCCAGCCTGTTCCTTGCGGACGGGTCCGTTGCCAGGATCCAGGAGGCCGGCGAGGACGAGACCGATCTGCCGGTGACCGGCGACCCGCTCCCCGAGGTCCCCATGGCCGTCGTGGTCGACGGGGGAACGGCAAGCGCGGCGGAGCTGGTGGCCGGCGCGCTCCAAGACCGAGGCCGGGCCACGTTGGTGGGGACCCAGACGTTCGGGCAGGGCACGGTGCTCGATGTGCAGGACGTGGAGGGGTCCGACGAGGCCATCCGCTTCACCACCGCGGCGTTCCTGACGCCCTCGGGCGGGAGCATCGAGGGCCGAGGGCTGGTCCCCGACGTGGCCATCCTGCCCGGCGGGCCCACCGACGCGCAGGTGGAACGGGCGGTGCAGGTGGTGCTGGCCAAGCAGACAGCCTGATGGCCACCGGAGAACGGGCCGTGGCCACGAACCGCCGGGCCCGCCACGACTACGAGATCGAGGAGACCTTCGAGGCCGGCATGGTCCTGACGGGGTCCGAGGTCAAGTCCCTCCGGGCGGGCCAGGCGTCCCTGGCGGAGGCGTACGCGCGCCTGGACGGCGGGGAGGTGTGGGTGGAGAACCTGCACATCCCTCCCTACATCCACGGGTCGTCTCAGGAGACCGACCCCCGGCGTCGCCGGAAGCTGCTGCTCCACAGGAAGGAGATTGACCGGCTGATCGGCAAGATTCAGGAGCGGGGCCTGACGTTGGTTCCGCTTCGCCTGTACTTCCGCCGTGGGAAGGCCAAGCTGGAGCTGGGGCTGGGGAAGGGCCGACGGAGATTCGAGAAGCGCCAGGCCATCGCCGAGCGGGAGCACCAGCGGGAGATGGAGCGCGCGGCGGCCTCCCAGCGAAGGCGGCGCCGATAGGGAGTTCCGCGGGACGTCTCCTATACTGGAGGGGAACTGAATAGGGGGTGACCTGGCTTCGACTTGGGTGGTTTCCGCCCGGGGGAAGCGGGCCGAGGTTCCCGGAGTCCTCGTTAAAGAGCCGGGACCAACACAAGCGCCGACGATTACGCGCTCGCTGCCTAGTTAGCTAGGTAGCCGTCCGCCGCAGCTCGCCTGTGGCTGCGGGCCGGACGTCACAAACAGGCTTACCTGGCAAGGTGCGCCTCACGCCCCGCCGGGGACATCTCAGTGAGGCTGGTCCGGCGGACCTCCGCCTGTGGGAATCGCCGGACGAGATCGATCCACAGGCTGCGCCCGGAGAAGACCCGGACGGTCGCCCGAGGACGCGGGTTCGATTCCCGCCACCTCCAAGAGCGCTCAGCCGCTTGGGTGAGCGTTGTTGGAGGTGACCAGGTCCCTTCCCAGTTCCTCAACTCCCGACGTTCCCGAGTTTCGACCACGTTGCGCGAGTTACGCCTGAGCTTCCGCATTCCAGATCTCGCGGGCCTGATCGAGCTCCTCGGCCGCCTGAGCCAGGCCCGCATCGAGGGCCGCCGCACGCCTCGCCGGGTCGAGTGGGTTCGGGCCGATCGCCTCGAGTGCCTCTTGGCCGGGCGTGACGATCAACACGCGGGCATCGCCGAGCGTTCGGACCTCGTCCTCCAATGTTCCCTGCAGCCCGAGCGTGTACGGCGCCACGATGGCCACCGGGTCGTAGCCCGCCGCCAGGTCAGCGTTGTTCACGGACTTCACGCCGCCGTCCATGAACCGGTGCCCGTCGATGCTGACCGGCGGCCACACACCGGGGACGGCGCAGCTGGCCGCCACGGCCTGCACCAGCGGCACTCCCGAGCTGCGATCCCAGGCCACGAAGCTCC
>DAITPV010000137.1:0-5748 GCA_036833435.1 Actinomycetota bacterium
AACGTGGGTGCCTTCCTGCTCGACGCCGAGGTGCTCCCTCCGCCCGCCGGCCTGACGTTCAGCCCCCCGGCGGTCGCCGAGATCGACACGGGGGACGAGCCGGCGCCGGTGGCCATCGCCGCCGACCCGGGGGTCGACGCTCGGATCGCCGAGGGTCCGGCGGACCCCTTGCTGGCGGCTCAGTGGGTTCTGGGAGAGCTATCGGCGATCTACTTCGAGCTGCCCAGCGACCCGCGCGAGACGGCGGTGGTGTTCGACGAGGACGACCCGGTAGATCCCGAGTTCCTTCGGCAGCTCCTGGGCGGCTTGAGCCCGCTGCCGGACGTTCGGTGGCTCCGGGCGGTATCGGCGTCCCGTCTGCTGTTCGGGCAAGAGAGCCAGCCGCTCGAGCGCCGGGGGCTAGTGGAGCAACGCTTCGAGGAATTCTCCACCTCGTTCACCAGTGAGCTCACCGGAGCCCGGGAGGCCATCGGCCAGCTGGCATCCATGGCCGAGCAGCCCGAGCTCCTGGAGGGCTACCGGCGGATGATCCTGCAGTCCGAGTCCCGCCATTACATGGAGGAACAGGATCTGGCCGTCGATCTCCTCGACGCGGTCCGCGACGGCGTTCGGGCCGAGTTCGACAAGGTTCAGCCGCCGGAGTCCAGCTCGATCACCCTCACGTCTCGTCGCGGCGACCTCCCGGTGACCCTGCGGAACGATGCCGGGTATCCGGTGACGGTGGAGCTCACCCTGCGATCACCCCGTCTCCAGTTCCTCGGGGGAGGGAGCCGGGAGATCGTCCTCGAGCGCCCCGTGCAGGTGTTTCTGTTTCCCGTCCGGGCCCAGACCACCGGCCAGTTCCCCGTGGGAGTTGAGATCCGCACCCCAGCAGGGGCGCTGGTGGGCGGCTCCCAGATCGTGGTCCGGTCCACCGCGTACAACCGCGTCGCCCTGGTGATCACCATCGGGGCGGCGCTGTTCCTGGCCCTGTGGTGGGGAAGGAGGTTCCTCCCTCGGCGCCGGACATGAGCGCGGGCCAGAACCCGGAGGACACCGGCCCGCTTCCACCCGATCCCTCCACCGGCGAAGGAGAGGCGCTGGTCCGCAGCACCGCCGCGATGGCGGTGGGAACCACGCTCTCCCGGGTCACCGGGTTCCTCAGGGTCGCGGCCATGGCGTTCGCCCTGGGGGTGGCGGAGAGCCGCCTGGCCGACTCCTACAACGTCGCCAACAACATCCCTCACGTCGTCTACGAGCTGATCCTCGGCGGGATCCTCACCTCGGTGTTCGTCCCGGTGTTCGTCCACCAGCTGACAACTCGGTCCCGGGACGATGCCTGGAGGTCCGCCAGCGCCGTGCTGACGGTGACGTTCGTGGTTCTCGCGGTGGTCACGGTCATCGGGGTCCTGGCAGCCCCGTGGATCGTGAAGCTGTACACGGTCCGGGTGCCCGCCGCCGAGCGGCAAGAGGTGCAGGACCTGGCGACGTTCTTCCTTCGGTTCTTCGTTCCTCAGATCGCCCTCTACGGGCTCGGCGCCGTGGCCACCGGGGTGCTCAACGCGCACCGCCGGTTCGCCGTGCCCATGTTCGCTCCGATCCTCAACAACGTCGTGGTCATCGCCTCCTTCATGACCTTCGCGCTGATGGATACGCCGAACCCCGGCGACCCGTCACCTTCGAACATCTCCATGGCCCAGAAGCTGGTACTGGCCGTGGGGGCCACCGCCGGCGTGGCCGCCATGACCCTGGCCCTGTGGCCGTCGCTCCGGAGGCTCGGGTTCCGGTGGCAGTGGCGCCTGGACTGGCGAAACGAGGCCGTCCGTCGCCTGGTTCGGCTGTCGGGCTGGGTGGTGGCCTACGTGGTCCTCAACCAGCTCGGCTTGTTGTTCGTCATCGTTCTGGCCGGCGGCGTTCAGGGTGGCTACACGGCCTATCAGGCTGCCTTCATCTTCTTCCAACTTCCCTACGCCATCTTCTCCGTGTCGATCATGACCGCGCTGCTCCCGTCCATGTCCGAGGACTGGGTGCGCGGGGACCGCGAGGGCTTCCGGCACGACCTGGCTCGGGGGATCAGGGCATCGGCGTTCGTGGTGATCCCCGCAGCGGCCGGCTACCTCGTGCTGGGGCAGCCCATCGTCCGGCTGCTACTCGAGCACGGGGTGGCCTCTGCCGCGTCCACCGAGCTGGTCTCCAATGTGCTCACGTTCTTCGCCCTGGGACTGTTCTCGTTCTCCGCGTTCCTCCTGTTCCTTCGGGCTTTCTACGCCATGCAGGACACCCGAACGCCGGCGGTGATCAACCTGTTCGCCGTGGCCCTGAACATCGGTGCGAACGCGGTGCTGTTCCCGATCATGGGGGTCGAAGGTCTGGCTCTGGGCCACGCGCTGGCGTACACGTTCGCCGCGGTGACCGCGGCGGTGGTCCTACGGAAGCGGCTGGAGGGCCTGGAGGGACGATGGCTGGCGGAGGGCCTGACCAAAGTGGTGGCCGGGGCGGCGCTCACTGCGGCCGGGGCGTGGGGCGCGGCCGAGCTGGTTGGTTCGGCCTTGGGCACCAGTACGCTCGGAGAACAGCTGATCCAAGTGGGGGCCGGCGTGATTACCGGACTTATAATCTTCATCGGCGCGGCCGTGCTCTTCCGGATGGAGGAGTTTCAACTGGTCAAGCGCGCCCTCCTGGATCGGTTCCGACGATGAGACGACTGCACTCGGACGAGCGCGGCATCATCATCGCCTCGCTGGTGAAGGCGCTCGTGGTGCTCGCCCTGGTGGGGTTGGTGGTGATCGAAGCCGGGAGCGTATTCTTTACCAAGATTCGCGTCCAGGACGTGGCCGAGGCCGCGGCCATCGCCGGCGCCGACCAGCTGAGCGCCTCCGGGGACACCCGACAGGCCAGAGAAGAGGTCATCGAGACCCTCCGGCTGCGCGATCCCGAGGCCCGCCTCAAACGGTTCGAGGCGTCGCCCGATGGAACCGTCCGCATCACCGTGCGAAAGACGGCTCCTACCCTGATCGTCCAGCGGTTCGACTTCAGCAAGGAGTGGGGGGTCGTCGAGGCTGAGGCTCGCGGCCAACCGGCATCACCCGGCATCTGACGTGACCGCCGTGGCGGTGGTCGCCGACTCCGCCTGCGACCTCCCCCCGGAGCACGCGAACCAATTGGATATCCGGCTCGTCCCGCTGACCGTCACGTTCGGGGAGGAAAGCTTCCTCGACGGCACCGAGCTCACCCCCGACGGGTTCTGGGACCGGGTGACGGAAGGCGCGTTCCCCACTACCGCTTCGCCGTCACCTCAGGCGCTGGTGGACGCGTACGAGGGGGCCGCCGCCGAGGGCGCCACAGGAGTGGTGTCCGTCCACCTGTCGGCGCACCTGTCCCGTACCGGAGAGACCGCTCGCCTGGCGGCCGCGTCGTCCCCGGTGCCGGTCGAGGTGATCGACAGCCGCTCCGTGTCGATGGGACAGGGGCTGGTGGTCATGGCCGCGGCGCGCGAAGCAGAACGGGGGGCGGACCTGGCCGCCGTGGCGGCGGCCGCTCGCTCCACCGTGGATCGCCTGACGGTGGCTGCCATGCTGGACACCGTGGAGTTCCTCAAGCGTGGCGGGCGAGTGGGGCCGGCACGGGCAGCACTGTCCGATCTGCTGCGGATCCGGCCGGTGCTGTCGCTCGAGGACGGGGAGCCGGTGCTGGCGGCGCGCGCTCGAACCCGGGCCCGAGCGCTGGACGAAGCGCTGCGGATGGTGGCCGGGCCGGCGGAGAGCGCCGCCGTGTTCCACGCCCGGGCCCCGGAGGTCACGCCGATCGCCGAGCGTCTGGCGGAGGCATGCGGCGTCGATCCCGAGGTGGGCCTGATCGGCGCGGTGACCGGCGCGCACCTCGGCCCGGGGGCCATCGGCCTCGCGGTTGTTCGCAGAGGGTCAGATGCAGTGGCCAACGTAAACTGACCTGCCGTGGCCGCTGAAGACCTGGAAGGGCGCAAGCTCGCCGACCGGTACACGCTGGTGGCCGAGATCGCCTCGGGAGGCATGGGAACCGTGTGGGAGGCCCGGGACGAGATCCTGGGCCGGCCGGTCGCGGTGAAGATCCTTCACGAACGGTTGGCCCGCGACCCCGAGCTCCTGGAGCGATTCCGCATCGAGGCAGTGGCCGCCGCTCGTCTGTCGCACCCCGTGGTCGTCCGCGTGTTCGACACCGGGGTCGACGACGGGACGTGCTTCATCGTGATGGAGCTGTGCCGGGGGATGACGCTCCAGCAGCTGATCCAGACAGAGGGCCCGCTCACCCCGGCCGAGTCGGGCGACATCGCCGGCAGCGTCCTCCAGGGCCTGGCCCACGCCCATCGCGAGGGCGTGATCCATCGGGACATCAAGCCCAGCAACATCATCGTCGACCGGAACGGGATGGTGAAGGTCACCGACTTCGGGATCGCCAAGGCCGCGTTCGCCGAAGGGGACCTCACCACCACCGGCAACCTGCTTGGCACCGCCAAGTACCTGGCACCCGAGCAGGTCCAGGGCGGCCCCCCGGATGGGCGGACCGATCTGTACGCGGTCGGCGTGGTGCTGTACGAGATGCTCACCGCCCGGGTTCCGTTCGACGGGCCGACGCACATCGCCACGGCCACCAAGCGGTTGACCGAGGAGCCGGTCCCTCCCCGATCGCTTCGCCCGGGTATCCCCCGAGGCATGGAGGCCGTCGTGCTCAAGGCCATGACCCGCGATCCCGACGGCCGGTACCAGAGCGCCGAGGAGATGCGCTCCGCCCTCGACCGGTCCGCACCGTCCGCCACGGTTCCCATGGCACGGCCGGAGGCCGGGCCCTCCGAACGGCGCTCGTCGTCCCGGGCCTGGCTGGCCGTCCCGCTGGCCATTCTGATCTTGGCGGCCCTGGTGGCCGGGGGATTCGTCCTGGTGGACCAGCTGCGAGGCGGGGAGGAGCAGCCGGAGGTGGTGGCCTCCCGGCCGCCGCCACATCCCATCGTCTTGGTGAACGACCTGGACCCAGAGAGCTCCGACGGCCAGGAGAACCCCGACGCCGTGCCGCTGGCCGCGGACGGGGACGCCACCACGGGCTGGACCACCGAGGGCTACGAGCAGATCGACCTCGGCGGACTGAAGTCGGGCGTCGGCCTGATCTTCGACCTGGGCAACCCCCAGGAGGTGTCGGAGATCCGGATCCGAACCAACCTCCCCGGATGGGAGTTCGAGATCCAGGGATCCGACGACGACAACAGCCTGGGGGACGAGCTGGCCGACGAGAACGGGGCCACCACGTTCGAGACCGCCGGACGGACCACCTCCGTTCGGTTCGAGGAGCCCGAGGTGAACCAGTACTTCGTGGTGTGGATCACGCTCCTCACCGCTGACGACGCGGGCGCGTTTCGAGCGGAGATCGCCGAGGTCGACTTCTTCCCGCCGGAGTGAGCAGCCCGCCCGACCCGGAGCTGGTCCGCCGCTCCCTCAGAGGGGACCAAGCCGCGTTCGGCCAGCTGGTGGAGCGCCACCAGAAGCGCGTGTACAACGTGTGCCTCCGGATGATGGGGCGACCTGAGGACGCCGCCGACGCCGCCCAGGACGTGTTCCTCACCGCCCTCCGGAAGCTGTCGGGGTTCCGGGGGGCGTCGGCGCTCTCCACGTGGCTCCACCGGATCGCCGTGAACACCTGTTACGACGCCCTCCGCAAGCGCTCACGGGAGGTCCTGGTCGACGAGCCGCTGACCGAGCCGCCGCCCTCCCCCGATCCTTCGGGGGCCGCGAACACCCGCAT
>DAITPV010000138.1:0-5743 GCA_036833435.1 Actinomycetota bacterium
ACAAGGCGGGACGGATGTTCGCGGAGCGCGATCACGTCCACACCAAGATCTACCGGTATCGGTGGGGTGCTTTCCGGGATCCAGACGGCGTCCCCGCGGAGCTGGCGCTCGACCACCCCTTCGCGGGACTGGTGGCGCTGTTTGTGGAGGCCGCCGAAGGCGTCGAACGTGACCGCGTTGGCGAATGGCTGCGGTCCGAGTATCTGCCCGGCGCCCTCAACGGCTCGGCCACGGCCATGGCCTTGGGATTCACGCCGGTCCCCATCCCCGACGACGCCCCGGCCGACGTTCCCCGGATTGCGGAGGACGAACGGCGCATCCTCCTCCTGGCGTTCCTCGATCGGCACCCCCAGGACGTCTGGGAGGACGAGTTCGTTGGCCAGGGCAAGGCCATCGGGGCCGGGGGATTGGCACGGGCCATCTGGGCCTCGCCGTTCATCCCCACGATCCCGGGGACCGACACGTACGCCGACCAGCTGCGATAGCTCAGCCCAAGGACGGCCCCGTTGGCAGGGAGCCGCCTCCGTCGAATGGCACGAAGATGGCCCACAGAACCGCCTCGTCGAGAGTGGTACCGGCGCCGACGCCCGTGGCCTCGAAGCGCACGGTGTGCGTGCCAGCCGTTACGGCGACGGCCCCTTCGGTCGTGCAGTCCTCGTTGAAGTTGCCCGCGGCCAGCTCGACCGTCCGATTCGTGGAGAGAAGATCCGTGCCGTCCACATCAAGGTTGCAGCTGAAACCGTCCCCCGTGCTGCCGAACGAGTCCGTTCCCGCGTTGATGGCCAGGTGGCCACTGGTGGGAGCGATGATCGCCGTTGCCAGGACCGTGCCGCTCGTTCCATCCAACGCCAGATCGTCGTCGCGGGCGAAGGCGAACCGCCCGGCCAGAGGACCGGCGACCTGCGTGGCGATCCCCGGGGCCAGCTGATTCACGATCCCCGGAGCCACGGAGTTGACCACCTTCGTGGCGGTCGTCTTGACCTTCTTCTTGGTGATCGCCGCTCCAACCGGTGACGCGATGAGTGCCGCCACGAGACCCCCGAGCAACGCGAGCGCGATCGTTCCTCTCATCCACGTGCTCCTGCCCATCTCCTCTCCTTTCGATCGGTAGCGGAAGATTCTCACGCGGGGGACCTGACGGACCGTCAGCTTGCTCGTCTACACTCCCGCCCGTGGACCTCCGGTACACAGAAGCCGAGGAACGGTTCCGCTCCGAGCTCCGCGACTGGTTGCGGGAAGCGCTTCCCACGCTCCCGATGGCGCCGGAGCCAGAGGACTGGGACGGTCGCCGGGCGTACGACACCCGGTGGCAGCGGATGCTGCACGACGCGGGCTACGCGGGGATCGACTGGCCCAAGGAGTTCGGCGGCCGCGGCGCGTCTCCCACCGAGCACCTCATCTTCTTGGAGGAAGCCGAGCGCGCTGGGGCTCCGTACGTGGGAGTCAACTTTGTGGGGCTCCTGCACGCCGGACCCACGTTGATCGCCGAGGGATCGGACGAGCAGCGGGCCCGTCACCTCCCCCGGATCCTCACCGGCGAGGAGGTGTGGTGCCAGGGATTCTCCGAGCCCGGCGCGGGCTCCGACCTGGCGTCCCTGCGGACCCGGGCCGTCCGTGACGGCGACGAGTACGTCATCAGCGGCCAGAAGGTGTGGACGTCGTTCGCCCAGGCGGCCGACTACTGCGAGCTGCTGGTGCGCACCGACCCCGAGGCACCGAAGCACAAGGGGATCACCTGGCTGATCCTTCCCATGGACACCCCCGGCATCGAGGTCCGGCCGCTTCGGACCATCGCCGGATCATCCGAGTTCAGCGAGGTGTTCCTGGACGAGGTTCGCGTCCCGGTGGCCAATCGCGTCGGGGATGAGAACAACGGGTGGCGAGTGGCCATGGTGACGTTCAGCTTCGAGCGGGGCACGGCGTTCGTCGGGGAGCTGCTCGGCTCGATGCGGCTGCTCGAGCGGCTCGCGGACCTGGCGCGAGACTCATCGCACGGCGATCCGCAGTGGGAAGACGCCGGGGTCCGGCGGGAGATCGGTCATCTGGCCGCCGACCTCGACGCGCTGTGGGCGCTCACCCGGCGCAATGTCTCGCAGGCGGAGCGCTCGGGTCCGCCGGGCCTCGGAGGCTCCGTGTTCAAGCTCCACTACACGGAGGTCCGGCACCGCCTGGGGGACCTGGCCATGCGGCTCCTGGGTCGGGCGGGCCTCAGCCTGGAGGACATCGACGGTCTCGCCGTCGGGGAGCACGTCAGGGGGTGGATCCACGCCATGTCCATCTCCATCGCGGCGGGGACCTCGCAGATCCAGCGGAACATCGTTGCGGAGCGGATCCTGGGGCTGCCCAAGGAGCGGGCATGAACTTCGATCTGGACGAGGACGAGGTCGCCCTCCAGAAGGGCATCCGGGAGCTCTGCCGGGCCCGTGCCCCGCTGGACCGGATCCGTTCGGGGATGGACCGGGGGCTGTGGCGGGAGCTCGGCGAGGCCGGCGTCTTCGCGCTCCGGCTCCCCGAGTCGGACGGCGGCGTCGGCCTGGGGACCACTCAGGCCGTGTTGGTGTTCGAGGAGCTCGGATCAGCCCTGGTCCCCGGGCCACTGGTGGGCACGCATCTGGCCGCCGGCCTGCTCGAAGGAGCGGCGCTTGGCGAGCGAGTGGTGGGCGTGGTGGAGAGGGGTCAGCGGCCCATCCTGGTGGACCATCTCGATGGCCTCGATGACCTCCTCGTTGTGGACGAGGAAGGGATCTCCCGCCTGGCTCCCGATTCCGTTCAGGCCCGAGCGGTCGACCGGCCGTTGGACCCGCTGACTCCGATGCACGTCGTGGACGAGCTTCCTGCCGGAGAAGCGCTCGGCGATCCCGAGGAGGTCGTCCGGTTCTCGATCGAAGGAGTGGCGCTCACCGCCGCGCTCCTGCTGGGCATCGCCCGGGAGACCACCGATCTGGCGGTGGCGTACGCCAAGGAACGCGTTCAGTTCGACCGGCCCATCGGATCGTTCCAGGCCGTGAAGCACATCCTGGCCGACATGCTGGTTCGGACGGAGATCGCCCGGGCGTCGGTGTACGCGGCCGGGGTGCGGCTCGATGAGCTGAAGGGTGGCGAAGCGGCTCGGGCCGTGGCGGGGGCGAAGCTGCTGGCAGGCGAAGCAGCGATGGCCAACGGCAAGGCCTGCATCCAGGTCCACGGAGGGATGGGGTTCACCTGGGAAGCCGCCCCCCATCTGTACCTCAAGCGTGCGGCGGTCCTGTCCACCGCGTTCGGGTCTGCGGACCACCTCGCCGACGCCATGGCCGGCCATCTGGCGCCGTCCGGCGGCTCCCCACTATGATCTGACGCACCGTCAGCTCATGATCGAAGCCCGAACCCTGTGGGAGCTGGTCGAGCGGCGGGCGAAGGACACGCCCGACGCCCGAGCCGCGGTGGACGAGGATGGCCGGACGCTGACGTTCCTCGAGCTCCGGGACGCATCGGAGCGCGCGGCCGCCGGCCTCGTGGGGCTGGGAGTGACCCAGGGCACCGTGGTTTCGTGGCAGCTCCCCACCTGGCTCGAGTCGGTGGTTCTGGTCGGCGCCCTCAGTCGTCTGGGAGCGGTGCAGAACCCCATCCTCCCGATCCTCCGGGAGAAGGAAGTCGGGTTCATCGTCCGCCAGGCCAACCCCCGGCTCCTGATCGTCCCGTCCACGTTCCGGGACTTCGACTTCGAGCAGATGGCCCGCACCGCGACGGAGGGTCTCGCTACCGAGGTGCTGGTGGCCGACCGGGAGCTTCCGGACGACGATCCCATGAACCTTCCCCCACCGCCGGAGTCCCGCGGCGAGCTTCCGGTCCGGTGGCTGTTCTACACGTCGGGGACCACCGCGGAGCCCAAGGGGGCCCAGCACACGGACCTCTCGGTGATGGAGGCCGCCCTGTGCATGGCCGAGGGACTGGCGCTGACACCGGAAGACCGCAGCGCTCTGGTGTTTCCGTTCACCCACATCGGCGGGATCGTGTGGATGTTCGCCGGCCTGCTGGTGGGCCTCACCAACATCTTGCACCAGACGTTCGATCCGGTCGGTACCACCGAGCTCCTCCAGCGAGAGGACGTCACGCTGGCCGGCGCAGGGACGCCGTTCCACATGGCGTACCTGGCGTACCGTCGTGAGCACCCCGAGACCACGCTGTTCCCCAACGTCCGGGCGTTCCCCGGTGGAGGCGCTCCCAAGCCGCCCCAGCTGCACCACGACCTGAAGAAGGAGATCGGCGGCGCCGGCATCGTGTCCGGGTACGGGCTCACCGAGTCCCCCATCCTCACGATGGGAGGCATCGAGGACCCCGACGAGATCCTGGCCAACACCGAGGGGCGAGCCCGCCGGGGCGTTGAGCTCCGGGTGGTCACCCTCGACGGGCGGGAAGCCGGGACCGGAGAGGAAGGGGAGATCCGGGCTCGGGCGCCGCAGCTGATGAAGGGGTACCTGGATCCGTCACTCGACCGGGAGGCCTTCGACGAGAAAGGCTGGTTCCGGACCGGGGACCTGGGCCGCCTCGACGAGGCGGGGAACGTCACCATCACCGGCCGGCTCAAGGACGTCATCATCCGCAAGGGCGAGAACATCAGCGCCAAGGAGGTCGAGGACCTGCTGTTCGAGCACCCCAAGGTCGCGGACGTCGCCGTGGTCGGGCTCCCCGATCCGGAGGTGGGGGAGCGAGCCTGCGCGGTGGTGGCCCCGGCCGACGCCGCCGATGCGCTGGAGTTCGAGGACATGGTGTCGTTCCTGAAGGGCAAGGGCCTGGCGAAGCACAAGCTCCCGGAGCGATTGGAGATCATCGAGGCCTTGCCGCGGAATCCGGCAGGTAAGGTGGTCAAGACGGAGCTGCGGGAGCGGTACGCCGCGGTGAGCTGAACCGAGACGAGGAGGCCACGTGCATCCGAACGAAGAGCGAGTACGAAGCGCGTTCGACGCCTACGCCCGCAAGGACATCGCCGCCGCCCAGGATCTCCTGGCGGACGACGTGACCTGGCATTTCGCCGGCCGCCACCCGTTCTCCGGCGACTACACCGGCAAGGACACCGTTCAGGACGTGTGGTCCCGCCGCAGGAAGCTGACCGGAGGGACGCTCACGTACGAAGTCCACGACGTGCTGGCCAACGACGAGCACGTGGCGTCGTTGCTCACGAACAAGGCAGAGCGGGACGGCAAGACCCTCGAGTGGAAGAGCGTCAGCGTGTACCACATGAAAGACGGCAAGATCGTGGAGGCCTGGGACCACAACGACGACCAGCACGCCGTCGACGAGTTCTGGTCCTAGCGAGCCACGATCAGCGCGTCGAGGGCGACCACGCCGTCCGGGCGCGCCACCAGTGGGTTGACGTCGACCTCGGCCACGTCGTCCGCGAGATCAACCGCCAGGCGCTGGACCTTCATGATCGCGTCGACCAGCGCTCGAAGGTCGGCTCGGGGACGGCCCCGGGCGCCCTTCAGGAGTGACGCGCTCTTCGTCTCTTCCACCATCCTCCGAGCCTCCGCGCGGGTGAACGGAGGGACCCGAAAGGTGACGTCGCGGAACACCTCGATGGCGATCCCTCCCAGCCCGAACATCACGGTGGGGCCGAACAGCTCGTCCTGAACCACCCCGAGGGCCGTCTCCACGCCGCCCTCGACCTGCTCGGAGACCAGCACGCCCTCGATCGGACCGTCCGGAGCTGCGGCCTTCGCCCGGTCCATGAGCTCCGCGAACGCCGTGCGGACCTCGCGGTCGGTGC
>DAITPV010000139.1:0-5668 GCA_036833435.1 Actinomycetota bacterium
GTTAGGAACCGCCCCGCGTTGGGACAGTGGGGCGCCGGCGACAGCTCCATGATCGCGGACCGATAGAAGGTCCGGCCCACCACGGATGCCCGCTCGATCACCGACCGCTCCTCCCGGTCGAGCCGGTCCAGACGCGCGGCCAGCAAGGCGTGGATAGATGGCGGGACCGTCAGCTCCGCAACGTCGCCCACCGGGACCCAGTGGCCGTCGTCCCGGCGCAGGAGCTCGTCGTCGATCAGCATCGCCAGCATCTGCTCGATGAACAGCGGGTTTCCCTCCGCCGACTCCACGATGCGGTCTCGAACGGCGTCATCCAGGCGGGCATCGCCCAGCCGGTGATCGATGAGCGACGCGCACTCGGTCTCGTCCAGGGGCTCGAGCTGGACGGTGGTGGCGTTGACCTTCCCTCCGCCCCAGCCGGGCCGAGCCTCCAGGAGCTCCCGACGTCCGAGGCAGATCAGCAGCATCGGCGCGTCGTGGGACCAGTCGGCGAGATGCTCGATCAGGTCGAGGAGCGTCGGCTCTCCCCAGTGGACGTCGTCGAACACGACCACCAGGGGGTTCCGTTGCGACAGGATCTCGAGGAGCGTTCGGATCGCCCAGAAGGTCTCCTCGGGCACGGCGCTGTCCGCCGTGAGCCCCAGGATCTGTCCCACCCGCTGGAAGACGAGCTCGCCCCGGGGATGGCCTTCAACCACCGTCCGGAGCTTGGCCGCCGCTTGGTCGGGGGTATCGCCCTGGAGGATGCCGGCCGCCTGCCGGATGACCTCGATGACCGGCCAGTACGTGATGCCCTCTCCGTAGGGCAGGCACCGGCCACGGAGGACGGTCGCCTCGACCTGCGACACGAACTCCTCGGCCAGGCGGGACTTCCCCACCCCCGCCGAGCCGAGGATCGTCATCAGATGGCAGGCCCGGTCCCCTGATGCCCGATCGAACGCCAGGCGAAGCATCTCCTGTTCTCGTTCCCGCCCGACCATCGGTGAGTCCAACCGCCGGGTGACCGCCTCGGCGTCGGGGACCACGTCGTGGAGACGGAACGCCTCCAGCGGATCGGTCTTGCCCTTCACGGCCAGCGGAGTGACCGGCTCCGCGCGGACCCCATCCCGCACCAATCGGTACGTCGACGCCCCGACGAGGATCTCTCCCGGCGACGCGGCCTGCTGGAGCCGGGCCGCGGTGTTGATGGCGTCGCCGGTGGCCAGGGTCTGACCCTGGGACGGGTCGCCGGCCACCACCTCCCCGGTGTTCACGCCGATGCGGAACGCGATGGTCACTCCGTGGTCCCGGGACAGCTCACTGTTCAGGTCCTCGATGGAGGAACGCATCTCCGTGGCCGCCCGGACCGCCCTGAGCGCGTCGTCCTCATGGAGGGTGGGGAGGCCGAACACGGCCATCACCGCATCCCCGATGTACTTCTCCACGGTTCCCCCGTGGCGCTCCACCGCCCCCTTGAGCGCCTCGAAGAACCGGGTCATCACCCGGCGGAGGGTCTCCGGATCCAGCCGCTCGCCCAGGGACGTCGAACCGACCATGTCGCAGAAGACCACGGTGACCGTCTTCCGCATCTCTCGAGGGGGACCCGCCTCGCGTTCGAACGGCGAGGCGCACGACATGCAGAACCGGGCCTCCGGCGGATTCTCGGTCCCGCAGTTCTCACACTCCACGGGGGAAGCGTACGGCAGCGGGTGGCTCGTTATGGCTCGAGGATCACCACGGGGATCTCTCGCTCGGTCCGGGCCTGGTACTGGTCGTAGTCGGGCCAGATGGCGGCCATGATCTTCCACAGCCGGGGTCGCTCCCGCTTGGTGGCCGGCCGGGCCCGTGCCGGGAACGTGTCGGGGCCGACCTGGATCTCGACGTCGGGGTTCTCGAGGAGGTTGAGGTACCAGTACGGGTGCTTCGCGGCACCGCCCTGTGAGCCCACCACCAGGTACCGGTCGCCGTCACGCCCGTAGATCAGCGCCGTCCGGCGAAGCTTCCCCGTTCGCCGCCCCCGTGTGGTCAGCAGCAGGGCCTGCACGCCTCCCCATCGATGGCCGCTCTTGCCGTTGCTGTCCACGTACCGGCGGACGTGCTCGTTCACCCAGCCCTTGGGGCTGTCGTACACCTTCTCTTCGGCCATCGGATGAAGTGTAGGTCGTCGGTCCATTACCATCCGCACCGTGGCCATCGACCCTCAGCGCGAAGCGCGCAGAGCCCGGATCCTCATTCCGCTGGGGATCCTGATCATCGTGGGCTCCGCTGCCCTGCTCATCGTTGGCATCCTGTCGATGACCAGCTTCGAGCTCGACTCAATGTGGATGGTGTTCGTGGGCGGCTTCGGGCTGTTCCCGGGGATCTTCATGACGGTCGCCGGGTTCCACGCCCGCGGGTCGGCGAGGTACGCGGCGGGGACGGGATGGCAGTCGCCGATGGGCGCTCCGATGACGCCGATGGCGGGCGGAACGGTGTGCTCGTCATGCGGGAACCTGAACCCGGCCGGCGTCATGGCCTGCGGTTCCTGCGGGACGAAGCTGGCCTAGATCCCGGCCAGCTCCCCCAGCGTCTCCACGGCCTGCTCCCCCGTGGGGGCGGGACGGAGGAGGTCGAAGTGAACCCCCTCGGCCAGCAGGAGCTCGCGGAACGTTCGAAGGGCCCGGTCCCAGCGTTCGCCTACGATCACCAGCGGCCGGGGTGGCACGGACGCGGTCTGGATGAGGCTCCAGCACAGCGCCACCTCCGAGAGTGTTCCCACGCCGCCGGGGAAGGCCACCCATGCGTCGGCGTCGCAGATCAGCGGGAGGCGGGCGAACAGGTCCCGGGCTTCAACCTCGTGGGTCAGCCATCGGTTCACCGGGACCTCCTTCGAGAACGACTCGATGGTCACCCCAACCACGGTTCCGCCGGCCTCGCGAGCTCCTCGGGACACCGCGGCCATCACGCCCAAGTACCCGCCGTTCACCACCTCGACGCCCCGTTCGGCGAGGAGCGTCCCCAGCTCGAGGGCCTCGGTGTGCTCGGGCTCGTCCTCTTCGATCCACGCGCCGCCGAACACCGCCACCCGAGGTCTCGGCGAGGCCTCGGCAGCCGCCTCCACCAGGCCCACGGCCGCATCCCGGCCGGCTCGAACCGCATCCTCGCCCGGGACCGCCACCACGACACCATCGTCATCCGATGCCATCGCCGCCCGCCGGGTCGCGGCGGCCCAGTACTGGACGGCGGATGGTCCGGTTCGCACGAGGGGATCGCGGAGGCCGGCGTCGGCTGGCAGCGCCGACATCACTCCTCTTCCTTCGAGCCACTGACGATCGTCGAGGGCTCGCGCGGGGTCCTTCGTGGCCACCACCACCCCGGCGCCGCCGGGGCCGATCACCGCGCTCATCCGGTTATGCCGCGCGGATCCCGGGCCCGGCCGTTCCGCCGGACAGGCTGAACGCCTCGAGGCCGCGCTGCCGGAGATCGTGGGCCACGGCCTCCGACCGGTTCCCGTGGGTGCACACGAACACGTACGTCCTGGTGCGATCCAGACCCGGGGCCCACTCGGCCGCCCGGCTGAACGGCAACCGGACGTGCCCGATGGTCGCGCCCTCCTGGGGCTCCCGGACGTCCACGATCACCGCGCCGGCTGGGACATCGTCGATCACGTGCGCCGGCGGTGGACCGGGGGTCCAGGAGGTGAGATCCACGGACTGGGCCGAGTTCACCGCGGTGGCCACGAAAGACTCGTCGAGCGCGCCTTCCGCGCCCACCACGTCTCGCAGGCGCGCCGCGGTCTCCACCCGTCCGGTGGCGATGTCGCAGTGCTCCTGGACCCTTTCGGAGGCGTCGTGGGTCCCGATGGTCCGGGCCCGGCGGAGGATCTCCTCCTTGTCCATCCCGATGAGCGGCCGGAGCACGGGCAGGCCCACCGACTCCTCGGCCACCGCCAGGTTGTGCAGCGTCTGGGTGGACACCTGGCCGAGCGACTCCCCGGTGATCAGGGCCTCGGCTCCGCTGTCGGCGGCCGCCAGGGATCCCGCTCGATACATGGCCCGCTTCAGGAGCACCTGACGGATCGAGGGAGCGACCCGAGCCCGAAGCGCCGCCACCACCGACGAGAGGTCCACCACCTTGGCCTTGGGCTCACGTCCCGGCGCCCATCGAGTGACCAGATCCCTGGCCACTGTGAGCGCGGCATCGACCTGCCCGCACCCGCCGAGGTCCAGGACCAGGAGCTCGAGCTCGATCCCCCGGCGCATGGCCATCCACGAGGCCACGGGAGAGTCGAACCCGCCGGAGAACATGGCCACGGCCTTTCCGCCGGTACCGACGGGGAGCCCGCCGGCTCCCGGCATCGCGTCCAGCACCGAGTACACCTCGTCGTCGGCGATCTCCAGACGAACCTCCACCGCGGGATCGTCGAGGTTCACTCCGGCCGATCCGGGAAGCAGGGCTGTCCCCAGGGCCACGGCCACGTCCGGCGAGCGGAACGGGTGCGTCCCCGACCGCTTCACCCGGACCGCGAACGTCCGATCCGCTACCCGGTCACGGTTGACGTTCGCTACTCGTTCCACCAGCTCGTCGAGCGAGCCGAACGACACAACGGCAACCTCGGACACGGAGTGGAGCCCGAACACCCGGCTCAGGACCTCCATGGCTGTCGGGAGCTCGGAGGTCCGCACGAACAGCCGGCTCCACCGCGCCTCGACCTGTCCCGGCACCCCGGCTCGGGTGAGCGCATTGCGGGCATTTGCCGACAGCACTCGGAGGAACCGGCGGCGGGTCCGAGCCGACTTCGTTCCCAGCTCGCCGGCGATCTTCAGCATCAGGATCCGCTCGTTCACGCCTCCATCGTAGCGGAGGAAGCGGAGCCCTCTTCCGTTACGACGTGCCGAGGGTCTCGCGGAAGGGGACGTCCTTGTCCGGGCGCGATTCCCGGGGCATGCCCAGCACTCGTTCGGCGATCAGGTTCCGCTGGACCTCGTCGGTCCCGCCGCCCAGATGGAAGGCCTTGCTTCCGAGGAACGCCTTCTGGATCCCCTCGCCCCCACCGAGCATCCCCTCGGGGCCAAGGACCCCCACGCCGGTCGTGGCGGAGTCCGTGACCAGGTCGGCCAGCACGAGCTTCATGATCGATCCCTCGGCGTCGGGGATCTGGCCGCGGGCCAGCTTCGAGAGGATCCGCTCGTTGAGGAACTCCAGGATCCGGTTCTGCGTGAACACCCGCGCCAGGGCCTGGCGGCTCAGGAACTCGTCGCCGGGATGGTCCCGGGTCAGGTCAACGAGGCGCTCGAACGGAACCGCGAATCCCGCCGTGGCCGCTCCCAGCGAGACCCGCTCGTGCATCAGCGTGGTGACCGCGACCTTCCACCCCTCGCCGGGCTCACCCACGCGATTGGCGTCGGGGATCCGGACCTCCTCAAGGAATACTTCGCTGAAGTGGGACCCGCCGTCCATCTGGCGGAGCGGCCGGACCTCGACCCCCGCGCTGTGCATGTCGACCAGGAAGTAGACGAGCCCCCGGTGCTTGGGGGCGTCGAAGTCCCACCGGGCCAGGAGGATCCCCCAATCCGCGTCGCCGGCTCCCGAGCTCCACACCTTCTGACCGGAGACCACCCAGTCGTCGCCGTCGCGGACCGCGCGGGTGGTCAGCGCGGCCAGGTCGGACCCGGCTCCCGGCTCGGAGAACAGCTGGCACCAGATCTCC
>DAITPV010000140.1:0-5659 GCA_036833435.1 Actinomycetota bacterium
GAGCATCTTGGTGCGGGTGGTCGGATCGAGGAGCGAGATCCCGTCCATGGGGTACTGCGGGCTGGGGGCGACGCCCGCCGCATCCAGGATCGTGGGAGCCACGTCGATGTTCGCCACCAGCCGGGAGTCCACCACGCCGGGGGCCAGGTGGCCGGGCCACCGAGCCAGGAACGGGATGTGGATCGACTCGGTATAGGGCTTGTTCTTGGCGCTGAGCCCGTGCTCCGACCACATGAAACCGTTGTCGGAGAGGAAGAACGCCAGCGTGTTCTCCTCCCCCCTGGCCTCAAGCTCCTGGAACACCGAATCCACCATGTCGTCGACGGATAACAGCATCCGCAGCTGGCCCTGCCGCTGGGCCTGGGCCTCGGCCAGCGTCTCGGATGCGTCCTTGACGTACAGGGGCTTGTCGGTCTCATCGGTCTCGAAGACACCCGGGTTCCCGGCCCACGCGCCCACGTCCGCGTTCTGATACGCCGGCTCCACCACCAGCGGAGCGTGAGGGGCGTACGGCGCCAGGTACAGGAACCACGGATCGGCGTCCTGGGACTCGAAGGCCTGCAGGTAGTCGAGAGCCTTCTCTGCCACAAAGTCCGTCGAGTAGGTCGGGACGTTCTGGACGGTGCCCTCGATGTTCCAGTTCTGGTCGTAGTAGCCGGGCTGCATGGTCGACCACCGGTCGAAGTGGGGAGGGTCCTGGCCGATCGGCCAGCCGTTGAGGTACTTGCCGACGATGGCGGTCCGGTACCCGGCGTCGCCAAGGTATCGCTGGATCGTGGAGTCCTGGACCAGGTTGTCCTTGTCCTGGTTGGTGCGCACGCCGTTGTTGTGCGCGAATCGCCCGGTCATGATGGCGGCCCGGGCCGGGCAGCACAGCGGCGTCGCCGCGTACGCGCTGGGGAACGACACCCCACCAGTGGCGAACCGGCTGAGGGTGTCGGCCATCACCTGAAGCGTGTCGTTCCCTCGTTGGTCGTCGGTGAGGATGATCAGGATGTTGGGACGGCCAGGGGTCTGTGCCCCGACCGGTCCGGAGATGGGCAGAAGGACGGACCCCAGAAGGAAGGCAAGGACGAACGCGCGCGCCAGAGGAACCCCCATTCCCATGCGCGGGAATCCTACCCTCTTAGGGGACCTTGCTCCTGCTCTCGCAGCTCGAGGCGCGATCCTTGCCGGACCCGCCCGAGCACTTGTCGGTGCCCTGTCCACCTCGGAGGCGGTCCTTGCCGCCCTGTCCCCTGAGCTGGTCCTTGCCGCGCTCGCCATCCAGCTGGTCGCTCCCACCACCTCCGCGGAGCAGGTCGCGGCCACCGCCGCTGATGATCTCGTCCCGGCCCGAGCCGGTGCGCACCCGGTCGTTCCCTCCGAACCCGCAGGCCAGCTCAGTTCCCGGCCCCCCGACCAGCCGGTCCGCCCCCTCGGTCCCCACCAGGTGGTCGCCCTCCTGCCGTTCGTGTCCGGAGCACAACGCGAATCCCGACGTCAACGCGGTAACGCACGATCCCCCGATGCACCCCCGGGCCGCGGCCAGCTCGGCAGCCAGGCCTCCCACGTCGGAGTCGTTCTTCTCCTTGTCGTCTCCCAGGACGTTGGTGAGCTGCCATGGATCATTCGCCAGCACGTACAGCTCCCGGAACCGCACCGTTCCGGTTGGCGAGTACCACTCCACGTACTGATAGCGATCGGTTCGGATCGACGCCCAGCCGGACACCCGGTCCGCCCGGTCCCAGAACTCGGTGAGGATCTTGGAGCGAGCCAGCGGCTGGAGCAGCGAGGTCCCGTCCACCGGGAACTGGGGGTCCGGGACGATCCCGGCCGCGTCCATGATCGTAGGCGCCAGGTCGATGTTGGCCACGAACCGGTCGTCGGTGGTTCCCGCCGGGAAGTGTCCGGGCCACCTGGCGAAGAAGGGAACCTGGATGGACTGGGTGTAGGGGAGACCCTTCCCCAGCCGGCCGTGCTCGGCCCACATGTATCCGTTGTCTCCCAGGAAGAACGCCAGGGTGTTGTCGAGGTCGCCGGCGGCCTGGATCCGTTGGAACACCCGATCCACAAGGTCGTCGACCGACAGCAGGGTCCGAAGCTGTTCGGTCTGGACCTCCTGGCCGTCTTTCAGCTTCTTCGGCGGGGCCTTGGCCACCGACTGCGGCTTGTCGCTGCGATCCTTCTCGAACACCGCGGGGTTGCCCGGCCACGCCCCCACGTCGGTGTCCTGGTAGGCGGGCTCCGGGATCGAAGGCTCGTGCGGGGCGAACGGGGCCACGTAGAGGAACCACGGGCGAGCGGGGTCCACGGTCTCCCAGTCGTCGATGAACTCCACCGACTTGTCGGCGATGTGGTCGGTGGAGTACTCGTTCACCGTCTGCTCCAGCCCCGGCTCCTCCCAGAACGTCGTGGTCGTGTAGTTGTCGCTGTTCGCGGATTGGGTGATCACCGAGTAGCGGTCGAAGTGCGGCGGGGTCCCGTCGGTGGCGGCGAAGCTGTTGAGGTACTTGCCGGTGATGCCGGTGCGGTACCCGGCATCCTGGAGGTACCGCTGGATGGTGGAGTCCTGAGCCAGGAGGTCCTTGTCCGCGTTGGTCAGCACCCCGTTGTTGTGTGCGAACCGGCCGGTCATGATCCCCGCTCGAGCCGGGCAGCACAGCGGGGTGGTGGCGAACGCGTTGGTGTACTGGACGCCCTCCGAGCCGAACAGCTTCGTGGTCTTGGGCATGACCTGCATGGTGTCCGTGGCCCGGTGGTCGTCGGTGAGAATGATCACCACGTTGGGCCGGCCCGCCCCCTGCGCGGCGGCCCCTCCAGTCTCGAGCACCGGAACAGCAAGGAGGGTTATCGAGACCAGCACGAAGTAGGCGCGGACAGCTCGCCACCCCTTTCCCACGGGGACGCATTCTACCGGCGATGGGCGATAACGCCCGGATATACGCAACAGCTACGGGACGCTGCGTGCGGTCTCGCATCCTCCGGCGCGATCCCGCCCCTTGCCGCCTGAGCAGCGATCCTGCCCGGGCCCGCCGTTGACCCGGTCTCTGCCGGCACCACCCTTGACGCTGTCGTTGCTTCCCTGCGCCAGCAGGACGTCATCTCCTCGGCCCCCGACCAGCGAGTCGTTGCCGCCCCCGGCACAGACCAGGTCGTTGCCGTCACCGGACTTCACCCGGTCCAGATCCCCGAGCGCCGACACGATGTCCCGGGAGGCCGTTCCCCTGAGCACGTCACGCCCGCTGGTGCCCACGATCGTGGCGAACTCTCCCTCGCATCGCGGCGGCTGCACCATGAGCGACGAGGGATCCGTGAACCCTCCTCCCGACGTCAGTGTCTTCTGGGCGCCGGTGAACGTGGTCACTCGGATCACCCCGCCCGAGCCGCCGAACGCCTCGCGGTCGGTCACCACGACGTTGGCGTCCAGGTCCACCCCCACTCCCGTCGGCGCCTGCAGCGATCCTCCCGACGTCACCAGGGTCTGGTCGCCGTTCCCCGGATCCACGCTGAACAGCGCGCCGGCGGCGGCCGATGTGCTCCGGCCGGTCACCAGTAGCTCACCGGCCAGCCCCACGGAGATCCCCTGCGGATCCTGGAGGTCGCCACCCGATGACACCACCGCCATCCCCCCGCTTCCCGGGTCGACGCGGATCACCGCATCCGCACCTTCGTCGGCCACGAAGACCTGACCTCCGGGACCCACTACGGCATCCACCGGGTCCACGAGCGGCGCTCCCGAGGCCACCACGCCTTGCTGCCCGCTCCCCTGATCCACCCGGAACAGGGCTCCCGACCCGAACGCGTCGCGGTCGAGGACCAGAGCCCTGCCGTCCGGAGCCACCAGCACGTCGCGCGGAGCCACGAAGTCGCCGCCGGAGGACACCACGTGCTGCTCGCCGTTCGTGGGCGCCACGCGGAGGAGTCCCGGTACGCCCTCGTCGGCGACCAGCAGCCGGCCGTCGTTCCCCACCGCGATCCCCCCCGGACGCACCAGGAGATCTCCCGAGGTCACCGTGTCCCGGGCACCGCTGGAGGGATCGACCCGAAAGATGGCCGCCGCTCCGGGGTCGGAGACCAGGAGGTCGCCGGCCTGGGAGGTGGATGCCACCGCGGGAGGCAGAAAGGCGGCCACGGCGATCAGCGCCGCGGCCACCGCACCCGGCAGGCCCCGCCTCAAGCCGGCCCGATCGTGGTTCCCGCCCGGCCCTGAAGTGCGTCAGGAGACTCGTCGAGCGAGCAGATGATCGCCTGCCGGCCTCCGTGCTCGATGAACTCGCAGGCTGCCTCGACCTTGGGACCCATCGAGCCAGCGGGCACGGACCCGTCCGTCACCATCTCTCTGGCCTTCTCGACGGTGAGGTGGTCAAGCAGCCGCTGGTCGGGCTCGCCGTAGCGCTCGTATACCCCCTCGACGTCCGTGCAGATCAGGAAGGTGTCCGCTCCCACGTCCCTGGCCAGGATGGCCCCGACCAGGTCCTTGTCGACCACCGCCTCGACACCAATCAACCGAGGCCCCTCCTCGATCACCGGAACGCCCCCGCCGCCACCGCCGATGACGATGGTCCCCGACTCCGCGAGCTGGCGGATCACCGGAGCCTCCACGATGGAGTACGGCCGGGGTGAAGGCACCACTCGCCTCCACTGACCCTCTGGAGTGGAGGCCATCTTCCACCCGCGCTCGGCGGCCAGTCGCTTGGCCTCGGACTCGTCGTAATGCGGACCGATGGGCTTGGTGGGGTTCTGGAACGCGGGGTCATCTGGAGGGACCCGGGTGAACGTCAGCACGGTGACCACCGGCCGCTCCATGTCCCGCTCGTAGAACACGTCTCCGATGGTCACCTGGAGCAGGTAGCCGATCTGTCCCTGGCTCTCGGCCCCGCATACGTCCAGGGGCATGGGGTGAACCCATTCGCTGGCCGCCTCGTTCTGCAGCAGGATCCGTCCCACCTGTGGGCCGTTCCCGTGAGTGACCACGATCTCCCAGCCCAGCTGCGCCACGTCCGCCACCCGCTCGGCGGCCATCCGGGCGTTCTTCCGCATCACCTCCGCGGAGTCCTCGTCGCCCCGGCGCAGGAGCGCGTTGCCGCCGAGAGCCACCACCACCCGTCCGGTCACGACGGGATCTTCTCCGCAAGGATCTCGGCCAGGGTGGGGTATCCCTCGACCTCCTCGAGCTCGTACCGGACCCGCACCGAGGGCTTGCGGATGTCGGCGATCTTGGCCAGGTCGACCGGGGTGGCGATGATCACCACGTCCACCGGGGCGGCGTCGATGGCCCGCTCCATCTCATCGATCTGTCCCGCCGAATACCCCATCGCGGGAAGGACCGGGCCCACCGGGTACTTCTCGTAGATCTTGGTGAGCGACCCGGTGACGTATGTCCGAGGGTCGACGATCTCCGCGGCCCCGTGGGCCTTCGCCGCCACTACCCCGGCTCCGTACGTCATCTCGCCGTGGCTGAGTGTGGGACCGTCCTCGATCACCAGGACCCGCTTACCCTTGACGGCGTTGGGGTCGTCGACGGTCACCGGGCTCCGGGCTCGGATGATGCTGGCCGTGGGGTTCACCTCGCGGGCAGTGGCCTCGACCCGATCGACGTTGCCCGGTTCGGCGGTATCCACCTTGTTGACGATGATCACGTCCGCCATCCGCAGGTTGGCTTCCCCAGGATGGTAGG
>DAITPV010000141.1:0-5650 GCA_036833435.1 Actinomycetota bacterium
CGCCGCGGCGGCGGGGGCCGCGGTGGCCAAGCACGGCAACCGGGCGGTCTCCTCGGCCAGCGGGTCGGCCGACGTCCTGGAGGCCCTGGGGTTCGACCTCGACCTCGACCCCGAGCGGATCGCCCGATCAATCGACGACCTGGGCTTCGGGTTCCTGTTCGCCCCGGCGCACCACCCGGCCATGCGCCACGCCGGTCCGGTACGCAAGGAGCTGGCCGCCAGGACGGTGTTCAACGTCCTCGGCCCGTTGACGAACCCCGCTGGGGCCCAGGCGCAGGTCATCGGGGTGTACGCGGCGTCGCTGGTCCCCACGATCGCCGCGGTGCTGTCGCGGCTGGGCTCCCGGCACGCGTTGGTGGTCCACGGCGCGGGCGGCATCGACGAGCTGTCGCCGTCGGGACCGAACCTCGTGTACGAGGTGATCGGCGACGAGGTTCGCGAGGGCGCCGTGGATCCCCTGGAGCTGGGGCTTCCCACGAGCGATCCGCGGGAGCTCTCCGGGGGAACCGCCGCGGAGAACGCCTCCGACATCCGGCGGATCCTGGAAGGGGAGCGGGGGCCGAAGCGGGACGCCGTCCTGTTGAACGCGGCGGCGGCGCTCCGGGTCGCGGGGATCGCGTCGGACCTGGCCCAAGGACTGGAGATCGCCGGCGCCACGGTCGATGGCGGGGCGGCGGGTGACCGCCTGGACGCGCTGGTGGCCTTCTCCATCGCGGAGACCCGGGCGGCGTCGTGAGCCGGTTCCGGGACGCGCTGTCCGGCGAGGGACTGTCGGGGATCGCCGAGGTGAAGAGACGGTCGCCTTCGGCCGGTGACCTTCGCCCGGATGCGGACGCCGGAGCGCTGGCAGGGTCGTTCGAACGATCGGGCGCCGCCGCGATCTCCATCCTGATCGACGGGCGGTTCGGCGGGAGTGTGGAGGATCTGCGGGCCGCCCGAGCCGGGACGTCGGTGCCGTTGCTGGCCAAGGGGTTCTTCCGGAGGGAGGAGCAGCTCGACGAGGCTCGCGCCACCGGTGCCGACGGCGTGCTCCTGATCCTCCGTGACCTCGATGACGCCACGGCCGCCGCCCTGCAAGCCAGGGCCCGGAGTCTGGGGATGGATGCCCTGGTCGAGGTCCACGACCGGGACGAGCTGGAGCGGGCCATCCGGCTGGGCGCCGACCCCATCGGGATCAATGCCCGGGACCTCGGCACGTTCCGGGTCGATCGCCGGGCCCAGCTCGACCTGGTGGCCTCGGCACCCCAGGACCGGGTCCTAGTGGCCGAGAGCGGCGTGACCACCCGGGCCCAGGGCGCCGCCGCCGAGCTGGCCGGAGCCCGCGCGGTTCTGGTGGGGACGGCGCTGATGCGGGCGAACGATCCGGGGGCGGCGTTCCGCGAGCTCCTGGCCCGGCCGCTGGTCAAGGTGTGCGGCGTGACGCGCGAGGAGGACGTCGATGCCGCGAGAGCGGCGGGTGCCGACCTGATCGGGTTCGTGCTGGCCGAGTCGCCGCGACGGGTTCCCGAGCCCCTGCCGGTCCCCGGCGACGCGCTGTCCGTGGCGGTGTTCGTGGGCGATGCGAGCGATGCCGGAACGGATCTGGTCCAGCGCTACGACCGGGTCGACGGGCATCGCTCCCGGGATGGAGAGCTGCGCCGGGACGGCCGGCGGGTGGGTACGGTCGTCGATCTTCCGTATCTCGGCAAGGACGAAAGTCACCTGGATCGCGCCGCCGGGTTCCGGGGACGGGTGATGCTGGCCGGCGGCCTGGACCCGGCGAACGTCGCCCGCGCGGTGCACGCCGTTCGCCCGTGGTGCGTGGATGCTGCCCGAGGGCTGGAGTCAGAGCCGGGGATCAAGGACCACCAGAAGGTGCGGGCCTTCGTCGAAGCGGCTCGGTCTCGGCTGGCGGTGGCCGGATGAAGGCGGCCCCCGAGCTCGAGTACGGGGGACGGTACGTTCCGGAGACGCTGGTGCCCGCCCTTGACGAGCTGGAGCGAGCGTGGCGTGAGGCGGCGGCCGATCCCGCGTTCGCCGAACGGCTCGATGTCCTGCAGCGCACCTACGCGGGCCGTCCCACTCCGCTGTACCTCGCCGAGCGACTGGCGCCGGGCCGCCGCGTCTACCTCAAGCGCGAGGACCTGTGTCACACCGGGGCGCACAAGATCAACAACGCATTGGGCCAGGCCCTGCTGGCCACCCGGCTCGGCAAGCGCCGGGTGGTGGCCGAGACCGGCGCCGGGCAGCACGGCGTCGCGGTGGCCACGGTGTGCGCCCGGTTCGGGCTGGACTGCGTCGTGTACATGGGGGCCGAGGACATCCGTCGCCAGGGACCCAACGTCTCGCGCATGCGGCTGCTGGGAGCGGAGATCCGGCCCGTGGAGTTCGGGACCCGGACCCTCAAGGAAGCGGTGTCCGAGGCCATCCGGGATTGGATCGAGAACGTGGACTCCACGCATTACCTGATCGGCTCGTGCGTGGGACCCGCTCCGTACCCGGAGATCGTCGGCCACCTCCAGGCCGTCATCGGGACCGAGGCTCGGGAGCAGGTCCTGGCAGCCGAGGGCCGCCTGCCGAACGCCGTGGTGGCTTGCGTGGGCGGGGGGTCCAATGCCATCGGGCTGTTCGCGGGATTCCGCGACGATCCGAGCGTCGAGCTCGTCGGGGTTGAGGCGGCCGGCGCCGCGAGCCTCAACACTGGGCGCCCGGCGATCCTTCACGGGTCTCGCTCATTCGCCCTGGCCGACGAGGACGGACAGATCCTGGACGCCCACTCGATCAGCGCGGGGCTGGACTACCCGGGCGTTGGTCCCGAGCACGCCGCGCTTCGCGAGAGCGGTCGCGCCCGATACGTCACCGCCACCGACCAGGAAGCGCTGGCCGCATTCCACCTCCTGGCTCGACGTGAAGGGATCCTCCCGGCCCTGGAGCCCGCCCACGCCCTGGCCCGAGCTCTCGAGCTCGACGCGGAGCTCGTGGTGGTCGGGTTGTCCGGACGCGGGGACAAAGACCTCGAGGTGGTGGCCGGTGCCCGCTGAGCGAAAGACCCTGGCCGTCTACCTGATGGCCGGGCCGCAGACGCCGGCCCTGGCCGAGGCCGCGGTGGAGGGCGGGGCGGACCTCGTGGAGATCGGATTCCCGTTCTCGGATCCATTGGCGGATGGCCCGGTGATCAGGCTGGCGGCCGAGCGGGCGCTTGCCCAGGGCATGGATTCGGCGTCGTGTCTGGCCTGCCTCGCCGACGTCCGCTCACGGGTGGACGTGCCACTCGTGCCGATGACCTACGCCTCGATCCTGGAGGCGTACGGATGGGAGCGGTTCCCCGCCGACGCGCACGAGGCCGGAGCCACCTCGCTGATCGTTGCCGACCTGCCGTCCGACATGGTTCCGGCCCTCAATCGGGTCCACCTGGTGGCCCCGACCTCGTCCGACGAGCGGATCAGCCTGGCCGCCGAACGCACGGACGGGTGGCTGTACCTGGTCGCGGTGACCGGGACCACTGGCGCCCGCGTCAACGCGCCGGCCCGGCTGCCGGACCTTGTTACGCGCACCAGGGCGCTGACGGACGTGCCCCTGCTCGCGGGGTTCGGCATCTCCACCCCGGAGCACGCCGCAGGCGCGGCGCGCCTGGCCGACGGGGTGGTGGTGGGGTCCCGGGCCATCGAGGTGGCCGAGCGAGAGGGCCCGGAAGGGCTTCGGGCGTTCGTGGCTTCACTGCGAGCGGCCCTCGGTGTTGCAATGGCGCCAGAACCTACCCGCCGGTAGTCTGTCTCGCATGCCAACGGTCGGCGACGCTGCGCCCGACCCCGAGGTCCTTGACATCGAGGGCCGGCCCGTACGCCTGTCGGCGTTCTGGCAGCGGGGTCCAGCGGTCCTGGCTTTCCTGCGCCACTTCGGTTGATCGTTCTGCCGAGCGTATGTCGCGCAGTTGCGTGACGATCGAGAACGGTTCGAGCAGGCCGGAGCGACGGTCGTGCTGATCGGCCTGGGCACTCCCGACCAGGCCGCAGACTTCTGCGCCCGTGGTCACGTCGTGTTCGCGTGCGTCAGCAGCTCCGACCGGTCGGCTCACCGGGCCTACGAGCTGCGCCGGGGGACCGTGAACCAGGTCACCGGCCCCCGGAACTGGGGCCCCTGGCTCCGCAACCAGGTCACCGGCAAGCACCAGGGTCGCTTCGGACAGGGCGACGTGGCTCAGCTGTCGGGGACTTTCGTGGTGGATCCCGGCGGAGTGGTCCGGTACGCGTACCGGGGAGAGCGGTCCAGCGACAATCCTCCGAATCGCGACGTGCTTGCGGCGGTGGCGCTGGCGGCGAAGGAGCGAACGTGAGCGACCGATGCATCATCACCTGCGCCGTGTCGGGCGCCGTGGCCAACAAGGATCAGTGCCCCGGCATCCCCTACACGCCTGAGGAGTACGCCAAGGAGGTTCGCCGGGCTCGGGACGCCGGAGCCACCATGGTTCACATCCACGCCCGAGAGCCGAACGGGACCCCGACCGTGGGTGTGGAGCACTACCGGGCGATCACCCAGGCCATCCTGGCGGAGACCCCGGACATCATCATCAACTACTCCACCGGGTGGGTCGGCCTCCCGATGGCCGAGCGAGTGAGCCACATCACCGAGCTGAAGCCGGAGATCGGGGCCCTCAACATGGGGTCCATGAACTACGCGAAGTACTCATCGAAGCGGAAGAGCTTCGTGTTCAACTTCGTGTTCGAGAACCACTTCGACGACATCATCTTCCTGCTCCAGAAGATGAAGGATGCCGGCGTCAAGCCGGAGTGCGAGTGCTTCGACGTGGGCCACGTTGAGTCCGCGGAGCCGCTGGTCGACCTCGACGTGCTGTCGCCACCGGTCCAGTTCTCCCTGATCCACGGTGTGCTCGGCGGGATCTCCGCCACGGCGCGCAACGTGGCTCACATGTCCAGCGTGGTGCCCGAAGGCTCCACGTGGGGCGTGATCGCCATCAGCCGGGACCAGTGGACGATGGTGGGCGCCGCCGCGGCGCTGGGCGGGAACGTCCGAGTGGGGTTCGAGGACAACTTCTACCTGCCGTCGGGGGAGATGGCCGCGTCCAACGGCGACCTGGTGGAGGCCGCGGCGCATATCGTCCGGCTCCAGGGCCGCGAGGTGGCGGAGCCCGACCAGGCCCGGGCCATGCTGTCGCTCCCGGCCGAGCCCGACCGCACGGCCGTGCTCGGGAGCGGTTCGTGACCGAGGTGCTCTCAGAGATGGTGGCCAACGTGTGGAAGGTGGTTGCCGCGCCCGGTGACGCCATCTCGGCCGGTGACCCCCTGGTGATCCTGGAGTCCATGAAGATGGAGATCCCGGTGGAGTCACCCGCCGATGGCACCGTCCGTGAGATCCGGGTCCAGGAAGGTGGCGTCGTCCAGGAGGGCGACGTCATCGCCGTGATCGAGTAGCCCCGCGGCCGTCAGGGCCCCCCTTCAAGTCGCCTCCCTCTTCGTCCGAAACCTTCTGAGGACAATCAGAGGAGGACGAAGATGGGTAGGAAGCGGAAGAAGGAACGGGCTCCCAAGCCCCGTCGGGCACGGCGCAGCGTCGCGGCACGCCTGCTGGTCGGATTCCTCGGCTTGCTGACGGTGGGATGCGCCGGAGCGGCGGCAGTGGCGTTCGCCATGCCCGAGCTGCTCGAAGGGGTGGT
>DAITPV010000142.1:0-5641 GCA_036833435.1 Actinomycetota bacterium
GGTCTGGCCGGAGCGGCCGGCGCCAAGGGCCCACCCGGCCTGGCAGCCCTCCCCGCACCCATTGATCCCCAGACCTGGGTGTTGCCGGACCAGATGACCTGGGACCACTACCGCCCGATCCCCGGCTTCGACTGGACCGATCCCGACCGGCAGCCGCCGAAGCAGCTCCGGGCCGCTCTCATCCTGGCCGACTTCCCCGACCGCGAGTTCGTCATCACCCAGCCGCAGGGATCCGACCTGGTGGGGAACCCCATCGGGGTGGGCTCTATCCCCCGTGACGAAGTGGCCGAGTGGTACGAGGAGTTCCTGATCACCACCCCGCAAACCGCCAACCAGTTCCACACGGTGAACGAGTACTGGCTCGAGGATTCCTACGGGGTTGTGGGAGTGGACGCCGACGCGTTCGGCCCATACCGAGTGGACTTCAACGAGTACCAGTACGGCCTGAACGAGTTCGGCCAGGGGGATGACTGCCCCGAGGCCGGGCAATGCGACAAGGACTTCGACACCGAGGTCCTTCAGGACTCACTGGCCGACGTGACGGCGAGCATCGTGGTGAACGGGGGCCGGGACTACGATTTCCGCTTCCTCCTCCACGCCGGCTACGACGAGTCCGGAACCTGGCAGGAGTTCGGCGAGATGCGCTTCCAGAGTCCCGAGGACGTGCCGGACGACTACGGCAGTCCCAATCCCGAGTCCCCCAACTCGGCGAGGACCCGGTACATCCCGTGGACCTCATTCTGGGCCGCGAAGGGCATCTGGTCGCACGCCACCCCCGGGGTGATGTCCACGCAGGGGGAGAACGACGGTCCCTCGACGTACGCCCACGAGTTCAGCCACATCCTGGGCGTCCTGGACAACTACAACAATCCTTACGGGATCCCGGTGCGCCGGGCGTACTCCGGCCCCTGGGACATGATGTCTCGCGGAACGTTCAATGGTGCCGGCGGACCGCACAACCGCTGGCAGATCCCACCGACCCTTGGCGGGAGCATGGGGTCTCACCACATGCTCCGGAACAAGCTCCGGATGGGGTTCACCAAACCCGGGGAGGTCCTGGTCCTGCAACGGGACCTCCTGGCTCAGACGGGCCCCGCGTTCGCCGACATCTGGGCTCGGGCGGTCCCCGTGGGCCCCGGCACCGGTCGCACCGGCCTCCACGGGATCCAGATCGCCATGGAGGAGGACCGCAGCCCGGCATGCTCGATCGCCGAGGACTGGCGGTGCGACGGAGGCGGCTTCAACAACTACACCGTGGAGGTCGTGGACCGGATGGGCTACGACTCCTTCACTCCCGACCACGGCGTGCTCATCGCCAAGACGAAGAACGTGGACACGTCACCGTTCATCTGGGTGATCGACTCCCATCCCAATGACTTCAACATCGTCGACTTCGTTCGCCCCACCGGCGAGCCGGCCATGATCTCCAAAGGCGACTACCGGCAGCTCGCCGACGCCCTGTTCCACGCCGGCACCGGTTCGGGAGTCGTGAGCGAGTACGTGGACCAGGCGAACCGGCTCCATTTCTACGTGCTCGGCATCGACAGGGATGCGGAGGGAGTCCTCTCCTATCGGGTGGCGGTTCGGTCGCTCGACGGCGGCGGGCCGTTCACCCGAGGCGTGACGGTCGCCGATGGACCGGCCGAGCCGGCGGCGCCCGGTCGGGTGGGCGTCTACCGATACGAAGTGACCAACACCGGCCAGGAGACCGACATCTTCCGGCTCGCCGCGACCAACACACCGGGATGGAAGATGACCCTGCTGCAACCTATCGTCGAGGTCGCTGCCGGACAGACGGTCGAGGTTCCGGTCTTCGTGAAGTTCCCTCAGCTCAAGACCAAGATCCCGGATCCCACGCTGACCTTCACTGCCACCTCGGAGACGGACCCAACGAAGACATCCTCTTCCAGCCGTCCCGTCGGGCCGATCCGGTAGGGCAGGTCTCTCCTCGGACCTGAGTCACTCCGAGATCTGCTCTCGATCCAGAGGCCTCGTCGCCGGACCGTGGATGACCTGGCCCTCGAGGTCGAAGCGAGAGCCGTGGCACGGGCAGTCCCAGGTCTGATCGCCGTCGTTCCAGTCCACGGTGCATCCCATGTGGGTGCAGCGCGGGTTCAGCGCGGTCAGCGACCCGTCCTCCGCCTTGAACACGGCCACCCGGCTGCCCTCCACGTCCACCAGGCCGCCGTGACCGGGGACCAGGTCGTCGACGGTGCGACCCACGGTTTTGGCCACCAGGACGTCCACCGGCGACTCGTGGGCCACCTTGTTGGGGACCGAACCCAGCAGGTAGCGGCGGGTCCCGCTCATCCCCTTGTTCCCCACGATCACCAGGTCAACCTTGCCGCCCGACGCCAGCTCCACGATCCGTTGCGCCGGGTCGCCCTCCAGCGCCTCGGTGTGCACGTCGGCCTCTCCCGGCCGCCCCTTGGACGCGTCCTCCAGGGCGATAGCCCCCAGCAGCGGGTCGCCGACGTGAAGCAGGGTGACGTCCGCCCCAAGGGTCTCGGCGATCTCGAACGCCTTCCGGGTGGCCTCCGTGGCCGTGGGTGAGCCGTCGGTCCCAATCAGCAGGTGCCGGTACGCTCCCTCGGCCGTGGTCCCGTCGGCGGTGTGCACGATCAGCACGTCGCATGGGGCCCCCACCGTCACCTGCTCGGCGATCCCCCCAAGCCGGAAACGGCGAGCTTTCCCCATCCCCACGTTGCCGACCACGATCACGTCCGCGCCATGCACCGTGGCGAGGTCGTTGATCACCTCCGCGGGTTGGCCCTTTCGCATGTGCGTCTTGGTCTCGACCCCCTCCCGGCGAACCGCCTCTCGCGCGTAGCGGAGGACCTCGATGGCGGATTGCTCGTCGACGCCGGTCTCCGTATGGGCGGTGACGATGTGGACCGTGCCCCCGAATCGCTTGGCGAACCCCGTGGCGGCTCGAACCGCGACGGCAGCAGTCTCGGAGCCGTCGGTGCCCACCATGATGGTCCGGTATCCCACGTCGGCCTCCTCAGAACGGCTTGAACAGCATCAGGTACAGGATGAACAGGAGCGACCCGAACCCGACCACGGCCAGGATCCACGCCCTGGGGCCGGAGAGCACCTCGGCCAGCTGGTCCTTGCTGACCGCCTCCGACCCGGAGACCATCGCTTCGGCGATCGTTCGGAGCCTCTTGTAATAGCTCGATGCCACGCCGTACATCACGAACATGGTGAACACAAAGATACCCAGGGACGCCCAGATCCAGCCGGACCCCCACCACGAGCCCTCGATCCCCGGAGTGAAGCCGGCCCAGATCCCGCCACCGAGCAGGAGAAAGATCCCGACATAGAAGAGTGACAACGACCACGTCGAGAGCTGGAGCATGGCCAAGATCCGCCCAGGGTCGCGTTCGTCGCGGATCTTGAACGCCACAGCGACCGATGCACCGTGGCCCAGCACGAACACCAGGACGCCGGCGACGTGAATGTATCGCAGCCACTCGTACAGGTCCATCCGCTACTCCTTCGGTATCAGGGTCCGGAGATCGACGTCGTCGTCCTCGAGCGCCGAACGTTCCGGCCGGGCCCGGGCCTTGATGAGCTTCATGGCCCGGCGGACGTCCTTCCCCCGGTTGAGACCGAGCGCCGCAAGCATCACGCCGTCCTTCAGGTAGAAGGCCGTCCCGTCGAGCTCCTCCAGCGAGCCTCGGGTGACGATGTCGTCCCACTCCTTCGCGAAGCCTCCGTACTGCAGGTTCACGTCGTACTGATCCGACCAGAACCAATGTGGGTCGTCGAACGGCGTGTCCGATCCAAGCATCGACCCGGCCACGTGCGTCCCCATCTTCAAGGCGTTGTCGTAGTGCTCCACCCGCAGGGGCCCGAACAGCGGATGGTCGTGGTTGGCCACATCCCCCGAAGCGAACACCGCAGGTGAGGAGGTCCGCAAGGCTCTGTCGACCACCACCCCGTTGTCGACCTTCAGTCCTGCGGTCTCCGCCAGCTCGACGTTGGGCTGGATGCCGATCCCCACGACCACGGAGCCCGCCTCGATCTCATCGCCCTTGGACGTCCGAACCACCACCCCGTCCCCGGTCTCCTCGATGGAATCGACGCCTTCGCCCGTGCGGAGATCCACCCCCCGATCCCGGTGGATCTGTCCGTACAGCTTCCCCATCTCCTCACCGAGGGCCCGGACCAGCGGGACCGGGGCCATCTCCAGCACGGTGACCTCGGTGCCCTTGGTCCGAGCGGAGGCTGCCACCTCGGCGCCGATGAACCCCGCCCCCACGATCACCAGCCGGTCTCCGGCGATGGCCTCGCGGATCCCATCGGAGTCCTCGATGGCCCGGAGGTACAGGACCCGATCCGATCCTGCACCGGGCATCCGGCGGGGGCGCCCTCCGGTCGCCAAGAGGATGGCGTCGGCGTCGACCCGTTCGCCGCCCTCCAGCTCCACGGCCGGGCCGTCAGGGTCGATGGCCGCGACGCTCGTCTCCGTCCTCACGTCCACGTCGTTCTCGCGGTACCAGGACTCCGGCCGGACGAACAGCTTGTCCCGGCCCTGCTCACCCCGGAGATACTCCTTGGAGAGCGGCGGGCGCTCGTACGGAAGATGGGGCTCTTCACCGATCAGGACGATCTTCCCGTCGAACCCCTGCTCGCGGAGCCCCTGGATCGCCGCAGCTGCGGTGAGCCCGGCGCCCACGATCACGAAGACCTGCGACACAACGGCCATCGTATGAGAAAGGCCCGGATCATCCCAAATGGCCCGCGGCTCCGTCGAGCCGGGCCGGTGTAACGTTGCGCCGTGGGGCATCCGCTCCCCGACACCGTGGTCCTGAACGCCGCGCCGCTCGAGCCGCACGAGGTGGTGGCGGTGGCCCGGCATGGGGCATCGGTCCGGATCGGGGACGGCGTGGCCGCCGCCATGGCCCCGGCACGCGGCCACGTCGAGGCCCATGTGGCCGGGGATCGCCCCGTCTACGGAGTGACCACCGGGTTCGGGGCGCTGGCCGACGTCCGGATCGAGAAGGACGACCTGGCGGGACTCCAGCGCAACCTCATCCGGAGCCACGCCGCCGGTACCGGCGACCTGCTTCCCGTCGAGATCGTCCGGGCCATGATGCTGCTTCGGGCCCGGGCCCTGGCCGCCGGGTTCTCCGGGGTCCGGCCGGTCCTGGTCGAGCGGCTGGTGGACCTGCTCAATCGAGGCGTGCACCCCGCGGTTCCCAGCAGGGGATCCGTGGGCGCCAGCGGCGACCTGGCCCAGCTGGCTCATGTGGCCCTCTGCGTGATGGGAGAAGGGCAGGTCCTCGGGGACGACGGAGGCACGGAGCCCACCGCCGAAGCGCTGCGCCGCGCCGAGCTCGAGCCGGTGGCCCTGGAGGCCAAGGAGGGACTGGCTCTCGTCAACGGGACCGAAGGGATGCTGGCCCTGGGACTGCTGGCCCATCACGACGCCGCCCGGCTCCTGAAGACCGCCGACGTCATCGCCGCCATGACCATCGAGGGAGGGCTGGGGACGGATCGGCCCTTCGCCGCGGATCTCCACGATCTTCGCCCGCATCCGGGACAGTCCGCGTCGGCGGCCAACCTCCGAGCGTTGCTCGAGGGGAGCCCGATCATCGCCTCCCACCGCGAGAGCTCCCACGTGGTCCAGGAT
>DAITPV010000143.1:0-5584 GCA_036833435.1 Actinomycetota bacterium
GGGGCAGAACCCACGCTCGGTCTGCCGCGGGAGGCAGGCTCGGGCACGACGCCACATGGCGCTGTCCGAGCGGTTGCAGCTGAGAGCGCTTGGTAGCTGCCCCCTTTGTCTTGGGTGGCCTACCGCACCCTGGCCCGCACTCGGGTCTTGATCTCTTCGAGCCGGTCGGCCAGTCGCTCCGAGCGAGCCGCCGCCTCGTCCATCAGGCCCATCGAGACCGCTCCCTGGATCGCCAGCAGCTCGGTGACCAGCCACGGCGGAGGGCGGCGCCACGGCTGCTCGGCCAGGGCGGTGTCGAGCCGGGCCACGGCACCCTCGAGGCGGGGGTCACTCCCGAAGTCCCGGCCTCGCCGCCAGGCAGCCAGCTCGATGATCGCAGCCATGCTGCGAGCGTAGCCGGGGGGAGTGACATTTTCCGGGGTTCGGTGCCCGTTCCATACAATCCGGACTGTGAGCTCAGCCGCTGTGGCCGAGGTGCTGGCGGCCCTGGCCGTGGGGGAACGGCTGGCCCATGAGCGGGCCCAGAACAGCGTCTCCCTGGCTCCCGACCAGCGTCGTCGCGATGTCCAACAGCACGTAGCGACCCGGGAAGGCGAGAACGCCTCGCTGATGGAGGCCCGAGTCCGGGAGCTTGGAGCGGACCACCACCGGGAACGATTCGAGCCCTTCTTCCGGGAGTTCTTCGAGCACACCGTCCCCGGAGACTGGTTGGAGGCGCAGACGTTCCAGTACGTGGGCGACGCACTGGTGAAGGACCTCACCGACGCCCTGGCTCCGGCCATGGACCCCGTCTCTGCCGAGGTGGTTCGCCGAAGCCTGGCCGAGCGTGACGAACAGGACGCATTCGCCCTCGACGAGATCAACACCGGGATCAACGACGATCCCGCCGCCCCCGATCGGATCGGCGAGTACGCTCGCCGGGTCATCGGCGAGGCTCTTACCAAGACCCGCCGGGCCCTGGACGAGAGCGATGCCGTCCGCACCCTTCTGGGCGGGGAGGAGGGGGAGAAGCACCTGCTGCTGGACCTGCTGGACCGGCATCGGCGGCGCCTCGATCGCCTGGGGATCGAGCTGGTCGACTGATCAACCGGCGTCGTTGAGGCCGAGGATCTGCCAGGCCTCGACCGGCCGGGCGGCACCCTTCAGCGTGAGAGGTTCCTTCGGCTCTGCCCGGACCCGATCCTTGACCAGGGCATAGGTGCGGAAGCCACACAGGATGGTCCCCGGTTCCGCTTCCGTCTGCAGGCGGGCGGTGACGTTCACCGCGAACCCCACGGCCTTGTAGGCGCGAAGAACGTCGCTGCCGAACACCCCGATGGTGCAGTGGCCGGTGTTGATGCCGACGCGGATGCGGAGGTCCGCAGGGATTCCTCGCCCTCGGATGTCCTTGGCCAGGTCCACCGACCGGTCCCTCATCTCGAGCCCCGCCCGGATCGCCGACCAGGCCTGCTCTTCCTCGCTGGCTTTCTGGGGAGCCCCGAACAGGACCATCAGTCCGTCTCCGATGTAGTTGTCCAGGGTCCCTCCGTGGGCCACCGCCACCGAGGCCATCTCCCGCAGGTACTCGTTCAGCACCACGGAGAGCTCTTCGGGATCCAGGCTGTCCGAGAGATCGGTGAACCCCACCATGTCCGTGAACAGGAGCGTGATCCTGCGACGCTCGAATCCCTCGGTCGCCGGAAGCTGGCCGGCCAGCAGGCCCTCGGCCACCTGGTGGGGGAGGAACCGTTTCAGCTCTCCGGTGCGGACCAGCTCGGCCATCTGTTCCTCGACCCGTGCCTCCAAGCGCCTGTTGAGGCGGTCGACCTCCTCTACGTGCTCCATCTGCACGTCATGGAGCCGCTTCTTCGTCAGGCCGGCGTTGATCCGGGCCCCGAGCACGACCGGGTCGATCGGTTTGGGGAGGTAGTCGTCGGCGCCCAGCTCGATGCACCGCACCGCACTCTCCACGTCGTCCAGGGCGGTAACCATCACCACGGGGATGTGGCGGAGCTTGGGGTCCTTCTTCAGCTGGTCGAGGACCTCGTAGCCGTCGATCCCTGGCATCAGGACGTCGCACAGGATGACGTCGAACGGCTCGGCCCGGGCCAGGTCGAGGCCCTCATGCCCGTCCTTGGCCGTGGTGACCCCGTGTCCGCTCTGCTCCAGGCTTCGGGACAGCAGCGATCGGACCACGGGATCGTCGTCCACCACCAGGATCGATCCCTGCGTGGTCATTTCACCGGTCCTGCCGCAACGTACGCAGCTCTAACTGGACGCGAGCCAGCTCCCGCTCCACGCGAGCCAGGAGCTCGGGTGCTTCCTCGAGGGCCTGGGCCTTCGCTTTCTCCTCCAGCTCGCGGCTGAGCTCGGCCAGGGAGGTCGCCCCGAAGGTGGCGGCGTTCGACTTCATCGTGTGTGCGGCACGACGGGCTTCGTCTGCGTCGCCCGCTGCGATCGCCGCTCGGAGGGTCGACAGCTGGTCCGGAGCATGCTCCAGGAAGGTGTCGATGAGACCTCCCACCGACCGACCTCCGTCGTCTCCGAACGAGGCCACCAGGCGAGCGATCACGTCCCGATCGACCGAAGGTGGCTCCTCACGCCCCGGGGCCCGCGGGTGGACACGATCGAGGGCCGCGGCGAGCTCCTCGATGCGGATCGGCTTGGCGATGTAATCGTCCATGCCCGCCTCGAAGACCAGGGCTCGTTCCTCCGCCAGCGCGTTTGCGGTCACCGCGATGATGTGCGGCCGCTGCTCCTGTGGCCATCGCTGGTGGATCCGGCGGGTGGCCTCGAGCCCGTCCATCTCCGGCATCTCCACGTCCATCAAGACCACGTCGTAGGGTTGTCGCGCCAGCGCCTCCAGCCCCTCCACGCCGTTGGCGGCGACATCGGCCCGGTAGCCAACCTTCTGGAGCAGGAGCAGGGCCAGCTGCTGGTTCACGGCGTTGTCCTCCACAACCAAGATCCGCAACGGGCGTCGCTCGGCCATGACCTCTCCCGTTGCCGGTTCGAGCGGCCGCTCGGAGACCTCGGGCCCCACGCCGAAGACGTCGAGCAGGGCGTCGTAGAGCTGCGATGGCTTGATCGGCTTGGTGAGGTACGCATCGAAACTCACCTCCGTCGACCGCTCCGTTCTCCCAAGCGACGTGAGCATCACCAGGGGCAGGGCTCTCCCTTCGAGATGAGCTCGGATCTCCCCGGCCAGCGTCAGGCCATCCATCTCCGGCATCTGCATGTCCAGGATGGCCACGTCGAAGGGATCGTTGCGGCGGATCCATTCCAGTGCTTCCACCGGGGACTCGGTGTCCCGGGCGATCATCCCCCATGCCTGCGTCTGGCGGACCAGGATGTGCCGGTTGGTGGCGTTGTCGTCCACGATCAGCACTCGTCGACCCTCGAGCTGGGGGGCCGTCTGCTCGAATCCACGGATCGGAGCGGGCGCGGCCTCGGCCTCGATGGTGAAGTGGAAGGTCGAGCCTTCCCCCACCCGGCTCTCCGCCCACATCCTCCCGCCCATCACCTCGATCAGCCGCCGGCTGATGGCCAGTCCAAGCCCCGTCCCTCCGTACCGCCGGGTGGTCGAAGGATCCACCTGGGTGAAGGACTCGAACAGCCGGTCCATCCGGTCCTCCGGGATGCCGATCCCGGTGTCTCGCATCGCGAATCGCAGGAGGTACCGATCGTCGGCGAGCTGGTCGGCGGTCACCGTGAGGGCCACCTCTCCGCTCTGCGTGAACTTCACCGCGTTGTTGAGCAGGTTCATGATGACCTGACGAAGCCTGGTCACGTCGCCGACCACTGCGCCGGGGGCTGCCGGATCGAGCTCGTAGGCGATGTCCAGCCCCTTCTTCAGCCCGGCGGCGGCGCCGAGCTCCAGGGCCGACTCGAGGCACTCGCGGAGATCGAACGGCGCCTGCTCCAGGTCCAGACGCCCCGCCTCGATCTTGGAGAAGTCCAGGATGTCGTTGATCACGCCGAGCAGCGCGTCCCCACTGCCCCGGATCACCTCGGCGTAGTTGCGTTGCTCCGCCTCGAGCGTGGTGTCCAGGAGGAGACCGGTCATCCCGATCACCGCGTTGAGCGGCGTGCGGATCTCGTGGCTCATGGTGGCCAGGAATGCGCTCTTGGCCTCCGTGGCCGCTTCGGCGTCCCGGCGGGCCCGCTGGAGCTCCCCGACGTCGTGGTACATCACGTAGAACCCCAGTCGCTCACCCGCGATGACAACGGGAACCGAAAGGAGCTCGACGTCGACGAAGGTGCCGTCCTTTCGGCTCCGTTGGGTGACGGCGTGGAGGGATCCACTACCGGTCGGGTCGAGCATCGACGCCGAGAAGTCCTCGGCTTCCTCCCGGACCTCCGGGTTGGCGGCCACCACGTCATCGATGTTCAGTCCGATGGCCTCCTCCGCCGTGTACCCGAAAAGCCGCTCTGCCGAGGGATTCCACGAGCTCACCGTCCCATCGAGATCGAGGAGGGCGATGGCCACGGGGCTGTTCTGCACGAGTGCCTCGTAGTAGCGCTTCTGACGCTGGAGCTCGTTGATGTCGATGTAGATGACCAGGAACCCGATGCGCTCGTCGCCGACGACCACTGGAGCTTGGACGAACTGAACATCGACGAATGAGCCGTCTTTTCTCGTCCGGCGAGCGATGGCGTGGACCACCTGGCCCCGAGCAGCTGCCTCGCTGTATCCGAGCGCTTCGTCGTGAAGGCCCGCCGGCGCCGCCACCAGGTCCTCGAACTGGCGTCCGACGGCCTCGTCCGAGGTGTACCCGAAGAGCTTCTCCGCGGCCGGGTTCCAAAACGTGACCTTGGAGTCGACGTCGGCCACCACGATGGCTGCGGGACTGATCTCCAGAAGGGATTCCAGGTACCGCTTCTGCCGTTGGATCTCACTGATGTCGTGATAGATGACGCTTTGTCCAACTCGTTCTCCGTTCACGAAGACGGGAGCGCCTCTCACGTCGACGTCGACGAGCGTCCCGTCCCTGCGGTTGCGTCGGGTGATGACTCGGCTCTTCTCCCCCCGCCGCACTTGTTGAGTGAGGCGCTCCGCTTCGTCCCGAATCTCGTCGGAGGTGGCGACCAGATCATTGAGCTCTCGCCCGATCGCCTCGTCGGCGCGGTAGCCGAAGAGCTGCTCGGCTGTCGGGTTCCAAGACGTCACCCTGTCCTCACGATCGACGGTGATGATGGCGGTCGGGCTGAGCTGGAGGACGGACTCGTTCCATTCCTTCTGCCGCTGAAGCTCGCTGATGTCGTGGTAGATGATCACGCCCCCGACGTGCTCATCGGCGACTACGACCGGCTCCATCACCAGCTCGACGTCCACCAGCGACCCGTCCTTTCGGGTTCGGCGCGTGATCGCCCGGGCCCCTTCTCGTCGCTCTCCCATCGTGCTGAATCCGACCGCCTGCTCGTGGAGGTCTGGCCGGGTGGCCACCAGGTCATCGACGTTCCGCCCGACGGCTTCCTCGGCGGTGTACCCGAACAGGCGCTCGGCGGCCGGGTTCCACGAGATGACTTTGGCATCGAGGTCCTGCACCACGATGGCCGTCGGGCTGACCTCGAGCAGCGCCTCGAAGTAGCGCTTGCGCTCCTG
>DAITPV010000144.1:0-5575 GCA_036833435.1 Actinomycetota bacterium
GCCCGTTCGCCGACGCCCTCCAACCCCGGCTTCCCGTGAAGCCGCATCGGCTCCCGCCCACCGTGGACCTGTCGGCCATCGCCGCTGCGATCGCGGGCTCCAGCGGGTTCGTGGGCAGCTCCCTCCACGGAGCCATCACGGCGATGGCCTACGAGCGCCCCTTCGCCATCCTGGGATGGTCTGGAGGCGAGAAGCTCGAGGCCTTCGCCGAGACCGCCGGTGTTGCCCACTCGTTCACCCTCGCGCCGGAGGGGATCCCCGGAGCCCTGGAGCGGTCTGCGTCGGCGTCGGGGGGCGAATCCTTGAAGGAGCTCCAGGCTCGCCTGGACGCGCACTTCGATCGGATCACGGAGATCATCGTCGAGTCGATGAACGGGTCGGCGGCACCCGAGCAGGATGGCCATGCTGCCGCCGAGAGGCGCGCGCTCAGGAGCGCGTTCGCTCAGACGGCCGGGAGCGAGACCGAGCTGGCCGCTGCCATCCTCGATCAACGCCGCGAACACGATCGACAGCGCCGCGAGATCGAGGGACAACGTCAAGAGATCGAAGGACTGATCCGTGTTCGTCACTCCCTGGAGGCGCGCATCGATCGGATGAGCGAGGAACTGCGAGTCATGGGAGTTCGCCTGGAAGACCTGGGATCCCGGCTCAGAGACGAGGAACGCACCTCGGCTCAGGTCTCACGGGTCCTAAGCGAGACGGAAGACTCCACCTCCTTTCGGCTTGGACGGAAGCTGGTCCGGATCTTCGGTCGGATCGCTCCCGCGGGAAGCCGCCGCCGCCGGGCCCTCCTGGCCATCGCGCCAAGGCGCTCTCCGCGCGAGGGGTCCTGAACCCGATCATGGACCGGGAAGCCGTATGAACCAGGAGGGCCTGGAACGCGCCGTCCACGCCGCCGGCATCGACGTGCCTCCGGTGTTCCTCGACGAGACCGAGTCCACCAATACCGTGGCGCTGTCCATGGCCGAGGAAGGCGCGCCCGAAGGAACGGTGGTAGCGGCCGGGCACCAGCGTTCCGGTCGCGGGCGGATGGGACGAACGTGGGTGTCCGCCCCCGGACGATCCCTGCTGTTCTCGCTGGTGCTGAGGCCGGCCCTGTCGCCCGAACGCGCCCCTCTGCTCTCCCTGCTGGCCGCCGTTGCGGCCATCGAGGCCTGCGACGTGCCGGGCCTGCTTTCCAAGTGGCCGAACGACCTGGTGATAGGGGATCGGAAGGTCGGGGGGATCCTGGCCGAGGCTCGGGTCGAGGGGTCCGCCCTTCAGCACGTGGTCGTGGGGATGGGGCTGAACGTCGGCATGCGAGAGGAGGACTTTCCCGAGGAGCTTCGCGGGTCGGTCACCAGCCTCGACGCCGCCGGCGGGACAAACGACGTCCAGGGCCTTCTGAGCGCCATCCTCTCGGAATTCACCCGTCAGTACGTGCCGGAGGATGACCGGTTCCCGGTTCGGGTGGTGGGCCGGTACCTCTCCCGCTGTGACACCGTCGGACGACGGGTCCGGGCCACGACCACCGACGGCGTCGAGATCGAGGGCCAGGCCGTGGGGATGGATCCACGAGGGGGGCTGCAGGTCAGAACGGCCACGGGCCCTGCCGTGGTGGCCTTCGGGGAGATCCGCCACCTCACGGTCTGAGGGTGCCGCCGACGGTAGGATGAGCGCGGCGTGAAGCCGGAGCACCCGACTCGGCGTCAACCCTCGAGCCCCCCCGAAGCGGACCTGCTGGGGCTCCCGTTCGACCTGCACGAGCGGTACCGGTTCACCGCCGCCACGGTGCAGCGACTGTGGCCGGGCTCCCACGACCCCCTGGTGGTCCTCGACGTGGGCGGGCACTCCAGCCCGCTGAAGAATCTCCTTCCCCAGGAGCACGTGGTGCTCCTGGATGCCAAGCCCCCCGGGTCCCTCACCAGGCTCCCGCTGAGCTTTGACCACTACTTGCAGGCCAGTGGCGCCCACCTCCCCTTCGCCGATCGCGCGTTCGACGTGGTGGCCGCGCACGACACGCTGGAGCACATCCCTCGCCAGGATCGCGAGTCGTTCCTTTCCGAGCTGCTCCGGGTGAGCCGGGGCGTCCTGGTGCTCAACGGTCCGGTGTACGACCCGGAGACGGTCCGGGCGGAACGGGTGGTGGCCCGGCTCCAGGAGAGCCTGGCGCTGGGTCCCAACCAGTTCCTCAACGAGCACCTCGACCTGGGCCTTCCGGAACGGACTTGGATCGAGGGAGTGCTCGACGGCCGCGGGCTCACGTGGCTGTCGATCCCCAACGGCAACCTGGGGATCTGGCTGTCGGCCAACGCCGCCCGCGACCTGGCCCTGGCCCTGTATCCATCCGGCCAGCTGACCGAGGTGATCGACCGGGCCCTGAATGGCGCGCCGGTGATCGCCGGGCTGGCGGGAGCCACCTATCGGGAGGCGTACGTGGTGGCCGTGGACCCCCGTCGAGCGGACGATGTGAACCGCCTCCGGGCGGAGCTGGCCACCGCGGATCGTGCGAGCCCGGAAGAGCTCCGAGAGCCGCTGGCCATGCTGGAGGAGTTCATCCGGGAAGCTCGGCTCCAGACCGGGCAGACCCGGGAGCGACGACTCGAGCAGCGGATCGCGGAGCTCGAGGCCGCTCACGCGCGGATCACCGCCGGCTCCGGCTACCGCATGCTCCATCGGTTGGACCGGGGGATCGGAGGAGTGGCCCCCTGGGGCACCAGGCGGCGGAGCTTCCTCCTGGCGCCCGCTCGCGCCGCCCGCGTCGTGATGAACCAGGGATGGGGAGCGTTCATCCGCCACCTCCCCAAGGTGTGGCGGTGGGGCCCCCGGCTGTTCCGGCGGTCCTTCCCGCCCGAGGAGCTCCTCTCGCCTCAGGAACGGTACGAGCTGTGGCTGCGCCTTCGGATCCTCACCCCCACGCGGCTGCGGGAGATGCGGCGGCGCGGTCGCCGCTTCACGTATCGCCCCACGATCAGCGTGGTCATGCCGGTGTTCGACCCCGAGCCCGAATGGCTCCGGCTCGCCGTGGAATCGGTTCGGGGGCAGGTCTACCAGGACTGGGAGCTGTGCATCGCCGACGACGGCTCCACCCGCGAAGGGGTGGGCGAGCTGCTGCGTTCCTACGCCCGATCGGATCCCCGCATCGTGGTGACGTTCCTGGAACGGAACCATGGGATCTCGGCGGCCTCGAACGCCGCCCTGCAGCAGGCCACCGGGGAGTTCGTGGGGTTCCTGGATCACGACGACGAGCTGAAGCCCAACGCGCTGTACGAGGTGGTCCGGCTGCTCAACGAGCGTCGAGACCTCGACTACATCTACAGCGACGAGGACAAGAAGGAGCTCGACGGCAGGCTGACCGACGCGTTCTTCAAGCCGGACTGGTCGCCGGACCTCCTGACGTCCGTGAACTACGTGACCCACTTCAGCGTGTATCGCACGGAGGTCCTGCACCGGGTGGGCGGGTTTCGCAGCGAGTACGACGGAAGCCAGGACTACGACCTGGCCCTCCGGGTTACCGAGAGCACGGACAACATCGCCCACATCCCGGTGCCTCTGTACTCGTGGCGGAAGGTCCCCGGTTCGGCCGCCGCGTCGCTCGACTTCAAGGACTACGCGTACGACGCCGGCAAGCGCGCGCTGAAGGACGCGCTGGCGCGGCGTGGATATGGCGGCGGCGTCGAACACGGGCTGGTCGAGGGGCGGTACCGGGTGATCTACGAGATCCGGGGCACGCCTCGGGTGTCGATCATCGTCCCCACCCGTGACCGGCTGGACCTGCTCGAGCCCTGCATCGAGAGCATCCGCCGGGAGTCGAGCTATCCGAACTACGAGATCCTGGTCGTGGACAACGACAGCCGTGACCCCGACACGCTGGCGTACCTGGAACGGTTCCCCGGACGGGTCATGCGCCATCCCGAGCCGTTCAACTACGCCCGGATGATGAACGCCGCCGTCCAGGAGGCGGGTGACTCGGACTTCGTGCTCCTTCTGAACAACGACACCCAGGTGATCACGGCCGAGTGGATCGAGGCCATGGTCGAGCACGCCCAACGACCGGACGTGGCCGCCGTGGGGGCCAGGCTCCTGCACCCCACCGGGGAGCCGCAGCACGAGGGGATCGTGGTGGGGCTCCGAGGAGCCGCGGCGGTAAACATGCCCCACGCGTACTTCGGCCTGGGCCGAACGATCCGGAACTGCTCGGCCGTCACTGCCGCGTGCATGATGGTCAGGCCCGAGGTGTTCCGAGAGTTGGGAGGCCTGGAGGAGCGGCTGTCGGTGGCGTTCAACGACGTGGACTTCTGCCTCCGAGCCCAGGAGAAGGGGTACCAGGTGGTGTTCACTCCGTACGCCCTGCTGTACCACGACGAGGGCAGCACCCGAGGCCTGGGTGGGACTCAGTCCGACGAAGACGAGGCGTTCTTCCGCCAGAGGTGGGAGGGCTACCGCGACCCGTACTACAACCCCAGCCTGGACGTGGTCCGCCCTTACGAGCTGACCGTGGGGCGCTGATCGTGTCGACGTCCGAAGGCCCGGAGGGCGACGCGCTCCGGTACGACACCGAGGTCGATCTCTCCGATCTGAACACCGCCCGAACCCAGCTCATCCTGATGAGCGGGAAGAACAGGACGGTGCTGGAGACCGGGCCGGCGACCGGCTACATCACTCGTGCGCTCACGGAGCGCGGCTGCCGGGTCACCGGGATCGAGATCGATCCGGTGGCCGCCGAGCGTGCGGCCAAGTACGCGGATCGGATGATCGTCGGAAACCTGGAATCGCTCGACCTCGAGAAGGAGCTGGGAGACCAGCGATTCGACGTGATCATGTTCGGGGACGTGCTCGAGCATCTGGTGAACCCGCTCGACGTCCTCACCCGAGTGCGAGCGCTGCTGGCCCCCGGCGGTTTCGTGGTGGCCTCGGTCCCCAATGTCGCGCACGGGAGCGTTCGGCTGGCCCTCCTTGCCGGAAAGTTCGAGTACTCCTCCGAGGGGCTCCTGGACCGAACCCACCTGCGGTTCTTCACCCGGGACACCCTGACCCGATTGTTCGAGGGCGCCGGATACCGCATCGAGGAGCTCGAGCAGACCACCGCGGACCCCTTCGGGACCGAGGTCCCCCTACGGGAGGGAGACGTCCCCTCGCATGTGGCGGCAGCCATCCGCTCGATGCCCGACGCCGGCGCCTACCAGTTCCTGGTCAAGGCCGTTCCGTTGGGAAGGGATGAGCCGGCCCCAACCGAGCTTCATCCGTCTCCCGAGGTCGCGGAAACGCTCGAACCGCTTCGTGAGATCGAGAACGAGCTTCACGACACTCGCGCCGACCTCACCGACATCAGAAACAGGATCGCGTCCGCCGATGCTCGCACCGAGATCAAGGACCGCCTCCTCCTGGAGAAGCAGCAGCTCCTCACCCTGCGCGAGTACCGGCTCAAGCTTCTGGAAGCGGAAACCAGGTGGCTCCGGGGCGTGGCGCAACGAGCGGAGGGCGACCGAGACCGGATCTCCGGCGAGCTGGCGACGGTGCAGGGGTCGGCCGCCTACCGGATGTCACAGGGTCTCGCTCGGCGGGGCCGGAGGTGGTTCCCTCCCGGGACGTTCCG
>DAITPV010000145.1:0-5558 GCA_036833435.1 Actinomycetota bacterium
GCCGCCTCCGCCGCCACCATCCCGAACGCCTCCTCCAGAGTCGACGGCACCACCAGGACGTCAGCGGCCGCCACCGCCTCCGGGGCGTAGCGATGGTCCAGCCGTCCGGTGAACCACAGGCGTGAGGCCAGGCCCCGAGCAGCGGCGACCTCATCCGCGGAGAGCTCGAGCCGCATCGGCGAGACCTCCTTCAGCCAGTCGTACGCCGCGGTGTCGCCCGCGTCGAGCGCGGCGACGAGCGCCGCGTACCACTCCCGGAACAGGCCGAACCCAACGACCAGGCCGCCGGCCTCGGTCCCAAGCAGCGCCAGGGCCTCGATGGATCGTTCCACGCCCTTCTGGGGGATCAGCTTGCCGAGATAGGCCACCACTGGCCCGGAGCGAGCGGCCAGTTGACGGAGCCGCTCTGCGGCATCCGGGTCGGCGACCGCCTGGTCGTAGGAACGGGCCAGCGCGTCGAGCCGGGCGCCGTCCCGGGCGGACAGGGAGTCTCGAACCCGCGCATCGTCGTCCGCCGGCCGCCCCCTCGCGGTGTCCGGGTCGCGGTCCAAGCGATTCGCAGCTTCCCCCAGGGCCTCGGCCCGGCTCCGGGGACGCCACCGGTCCACGTCCACCCCCGGAGCGACCACGTGGATGCGATCGGCGATCGACGGGGCCACAGCTACCGCCCTGGCCAGGACGTCCCGGCTGGCCCCCGACACCGCTCGAGCGCCCTCGAGGCCCTCCCGGCCCAGCTCCGCGTACCGATCCTGCTGTTTCACGGCGTACTCGAGGTCGCTCCCGTGGACCTTGGCCACGTACCTTCCCTCACCCAGGGCCCGGAGTGCGATCACCGGGCCGGGCACCACATGGCCGGCCACCACGGCGTCGGGCGTCCGCCAGGCCACCACCGAACGCAGGGCTTCCACGTTGCGGTCCAGGTATCGCGCCAGCTCCTCCTCGGTGAGGTCCACGAACGTCTTGACCTCGAACCCCTCGTACTCGTCCTCGACGAACACCGGGAGGAGCGAGCCGATGTCGGGTCGGACCAAGATGGCCGACCCGGCGGCGGGGGCCACCCCAGTGTCCCCCAGAGGGCCCACCCCATCCGCACCCGCGGTGGTCCAGGCGTCGAAGAACGGGAACCGTTCCGGATGACCTTGCTGGCACACCAGGATCACTTCGTGGCCGGCCTTCCGCCACGCCTCCGTCACCTTGGCCGTGTAGATGTTCGAGCCGGTGCCCTCGAGGAGCCACCCGTGCCACAAGAGGATCCGCACGGGGTGCATCGTAGCGGCAGGAATCGGCCCATCCGGTCACGAATTCTCAAACGAGGAAAACGACCAAGACCAGCCATGCCCGAACTTAGCCCGCCCTCGCCCGCCCCCCAGGAGTCCGTCCGCCTCGAGGACCTCCGCCGCTCGGAGCGCACCATGGTCCTGGTGCGCTGGGCGGCCGTGGCGTTCGCCACCCTCCAGGTCCTGGTGTACGACACCGAGCCCTATCCGGCCGGGGTCCAGGCGGCCGCCCTGGCCCTGGTGGGGGTCCTGGCCCTGGAGAACGTGGCCATCTGGGCCATCTCTCGCCGGACCCTGACCCTGGCCCAGGCCCGCAACCTGTCGATCACCGCCCTGGCCATCGACATCCTGGTGACCGGAGGGCTCGTGTGGCTGTACGCGTTCGACCAGCTCACCGCGCTGTGGGCCGTGGTGTTCATCCTTCCGCTGGAGGGGGCCATCCGGTTCGGGCTCCCCGGCGCGCTGGTGTCGTGGGCCGCCACAACGGTGCTGTACGCCGGCCGTGAGATCTGGGGGTCCCGGGTGTACGACTACCCGCTGGAATGGAACAGCATCTCGTTCCGGATGGGGATCGGGCTGATGATCGCCCTGGTCGCCGGGCTGATGGCCAAGAACCTCACCACCCAGCGCTCCCGGCTGGGAACGGCCCTCGCCGAGCTGTCCCAGACCGACGCTCTCCGGTCCCGCCTAGTGGCCACCCTGGCTCACGACGTCCGGAACCCGTTGACCACCATCCGGGGAACGCTGAAGACCATGATCCGCCACGGCGATCGCCTGGACGACACCACCCGTGCCGACCTCCTGGCGACGGCCGACCGGCAGGCCGAGCGGCTGGAGCGGCTGGCCGCCGACCTCCTCGACCTGGCCCGTACCGCCCGGGGACGGCTGCAGCTCGAGGTCCGGGACGCGCCGCTGGAACCGGTGGTCAGACGGGCGCTGTCGTTCACCGACGACGGCGATCAGTTCGACGTGCGCATCGACCCATCGCTCACCGTGCGGGCCGATGCCGCCCGTCTGGAGCAGATCCTCGTCAACCTGGCCACCAACGCGCTGCGATACGGCGACGCCCCGTTCGTGGTGGAAGCCGCGGCGAACGGCCCGGGAACGGTGAACGTGTTGTTCAAGGACCACGGCCCAGGCGTCCCGGAGGCCGATCGCCGGAACCTGTTCGAGCCCTTCCGGTCCGAGTCCAACGATTCGTCGGTGGGCCTGGGCCTGGCCATCGTCAAGGCTCTGGTCGAAGCGCAGGGCGGACGGGTGGCCTACCAGCCCAACACGCCGCGGGGGGCGTGCTTCCGACTTACGCTGGCGCGCGGAGTCGGCGAGGTCCGTCTCCCAGCGACTCCAGGAATTCCAGAACCAGCTCCCGGGTAACCTCGGGCACCTCGAACTGGGGGACGTGACCGACCTCTGACAGCACCACCAACTCCGCACGCCGGAGCGTGGCCGCCAGCTTCCGCCCCAGGCGCTCCGGAACCAGTCGGTCCTCCACTCCCCACAGGATCAAGGATGGCGCCTCGACGTCCCGCATCCGGTCCCAGAACGCGGCGGGGGCGTCGCCGGCCAAGCCGCGGATCGCCGACAGCAGGGCGATCCGTGCCCGTCCCGAGCGGTACACCCTGATGAACTCGTCCACGCCGGCCAGGTACCCCGCCGCGGCCAGACGGTCCGGCCTGGCGAATAGCTGCTTCAGGGTCCTGGTCACCACTCGCCGCTGCAGCGGGAGCGGGACCCGGCCGATGCCGGTAGGAAGGGCCCGAGCGAACCACGTATAGAAGGGCCACGGCAATCCGGGCACCGCCGGCGCCAGGAGCACCAGGGAGGTCACCCGATCCGGTGCCTCGGCGGCGACCTCCAGGGCGATCCGCCCGCCCATGGAGTTCCCCACCAGCGTGGCCCGATCCACACCGAGCGCGTCCAGGAGCTCCACCACCACGTCGGCGAAGTACGCCGGGGTGTACCGGGCCTTCCGCTTGTCGGAGTCCCCGTGACCGGGGAGGTCGGGAACGATCACCCGGAACCGCTCCGCCAGCGACGGGAGCAACGGCATGAACGAGAGCTTGGTGGCGGCCAGGCCGTGGAGCAGGACCACCGCCGGGCCTTCCCCGAAAGCGAAGGCCGAGAGCTCGTGGCCGCCGGCTTGCACCGTGACGTGGTCGAGATCCTGCGGCGTCCGGCGACGAGCGGACGGCTCGAACAGCGACTGCATCCGCACGGCGTGCTCGACGTTCCCCCGGACCACGATCCGGTCCTCCAGGAACGCGTCGATGCTTGAAACGTGTCCGGCGTCCAGCGCCAGCCACGTGTCGGCGTCGGTGATGATGCGGGCGGTGGGGGACTTCGGGTCGATCTCTCGCACCGAGCATGCCCCGTCGGCAATGGCGATGGCGAAGGGCTCCTCGTCGACGGTCAGGGCGAACTCGCCCGCGAATCCCTGGGCCGCCTCCTCCCGGAACCGGTCCGGAAGCGTCAGGATCCTGTCTCGCACCCGCTGCGCGCCTGGGCGGGCACGCTCAGCCAGCGCCACGGCGGTACTGTACATCGGAAATGCCGGGAAACCAGCGCCTCAGCGTCCTCGACTCGTCGTTCCTGTACATGGAGAAGCCGTCCGTCCACATGCACGTGGCCGGGATGGTGATCCTGGACCCCGCCACCCGGCCCGGCGGGCGCCTGACCCGGGACGACCTCGCCGAGGTGATCCGGAGCCGGATCCACCTGGTCCCCCGGTTCCGGCAGCGAGTGCTGTTCCCGCCCCTGGCCCTGGGCCGGCCGCTGTGGGTGGACGACGAGGACTTCGACATCGACTTCCACCTTCGCCGGGCGGCCCTGCCGGCACCCGGTGGCCGGCGGGAGCTGGCCGAGTTCGTCCAGCGGGTCCATTCCCGCCCCCTGGACCGCACCAAGCCGCTTTGGGAGATGTATCTCGTCGAGGGGCTGGAGGACGGGTACGTGGGGGTCCTGTCGAAGTCCCACCACGCCATGATCGACGGGCTCAGCGGCATCGACCTGGCCACCGTGTTGTTCGACGTGACGCCCGAGCCTCAGCGGATCGACGCCCGGCCGTGGCATCCATCCACACCCCAGTCGGGGGTCGACCTGCTGGTGTCCAGCGTGGTGGACACCGTGACGCACCCCCTCCGCTCGGTCACCGCCACCGCAGGCCGGGCGGTTCGAGCGCCGCGAGACTTCCTCGAGGGTGCCGGACGGCTGCTCGGCGGGTTCGGGTCGTTGCTCTCGCTGGGCGCGGCGCCGAAGGGTCCGTTCAACGTCCCCGTGGGGCCGAACCGCAGGTTCGCGATGGCCGAGTTCCCGGTTGACGACGCCAAGACCGTGAAGAACGCTCTCGGCGGCACGGTCAACGACGTGATCCTGGCCACGGTGACCGGCGCCCTCCGCCGGCTGCTCCGATCCCGGGGGGAGCGAGTCAAGGGAGTCACCCTTCGGACCATGGTCCCGGTGTCAACTCGGGACCCCTCAGCCCAGTCGGGGTTCGGCAACCAGGTGTCGATGTTCTTCGCGGACCTCCCGGTGGGAACCTCGAGCCCGGTGAGCCGACTGCGAAAGATCTCCGATGCCACCAGGGAGCTGAAGTCCTCGCACCAGGCCGTGGCCGCCACCGCGCTGATCAACGCGGCGCAGTGGACGCCGCCGACCCTGCATGCCATGGCCGCCCGGCTCCTGGCCCGCCAGCGGGTGGTCAACGTGGTGGTGTCGAACGTGCCGGGCCCCCAGATCCCGCTGTACCTCGACGGGGCCCGGCTGCAGGTGGCCTATCCGGTGATGCCCATCGGCGAGACCATGGCGCTGTCGGTGGCGGTAACCAGCCTGTCGGGGACCATGGGGTTCGGGTTCACCGGCGACTGGGACGCGGTGCCCGACATCGACATCCTGGCCGGCGGCCTGCTGGAGTCGATCGACGAGCTGAAGAAGGCCGCCGGAGCCTAGACGGTCTCCGCGGTTCGGACCGCCGCGTGTTCCAGGACCGGCGCGCCGTGCCCGTCGAGCCACGAGAAGATCTCCCCCGCGGTCCGCTCGGGGTCCTCGAGCTGAGGGATGTGCCCCACGTCGTCCAACGGCCGGAACGTCCAGTCGGGCCGGGTCTCCGCAGCGATCTTCGCCGCGGCCAGCTTCACCAGGCGATCCCCGGATCCGTTGACCAGCAAGGTGGGCACCCGAACCCGCCTGAGGAGTCCCCGGAACCGCTGTCGCCGCACCAGCTGCCCCATCATGGTCCGGGCCGCTCGGAGCACCGAGCGATCGGCCCACGGCATCCGGGTCCGA